>JAAZLV010000303.1 GCA_012799155.1 Bacteroidales bacterium
ACCGTGAGGAGACACGTCGTTTGCACTATGCAACGCTGCTCACAGAAAAAAGAAATCGTCAGGGGATGACCCTCGAGGAGGCAGCCGAAAAGATGTTCGAACGCAACTACTTCGGCATGATGATGGTCGAAACTGGTGAGGCTGACGCCATGATCACTGGTGTCTTCAGCAAGTACCAGCAAACCACCGATATTGCGAAAGAGGTGATTGGCATCCGCGAGGGATTGAACCACATCGGCGCCATGCACATCGTCAACACCAAGAAAGGGATGCTCTTTCTTGCCGACACCCTCTTCAACCGACACCCCGACACAGAGGCACTGATCGACATCGCCCGCCTGGCCAACGCCACAGTCAAGTTCTTCAACCAGGAACCAGTCATCGCCATGCTCTCCTACTCCAACTTCGGTGCCGACACGGTGGGTAGCCCCGCCAGCGTCCACCAGGTGGTGGATACCTTGCATGAACGTTACCCGGAGATGGTGATCGACGGTGAGATGCAGGTCAACTACGCACTGAACAAACAGCTGCGTGACAGGAAGTATCCCTTCTCAAGGTTGCATGACAAGGAGGTCAATACGCTGGTCTTCCCCAACCTAAGCTCGGCCAATGCTGCTTACAAGCTGCTCAAGGAGACCGGCATGAACGACATCATCGGCCCCATCCAGATGGGACTCAACAAACCGGTACATATCCTAGACGTGGAGACACCCGTGCGCGACATCGTGAACATGGTAGCCGTGGCGGTAATTGACGCCATCGTGGAGGAGAACATTCGTACCAACCGACTTACTCGCATCCAGTAACACTCAAATATAAACCGAAATTGATAACATGATGGAAGAAAGAAAGAAATTCCTGCTCTCCGAAGCAGAGATCCCGGAGCAGTGGTACAACATCACCGCTGAGATGAAGAATAAGCCGCAACCGATGATCAACCCCGGTACGAAAGAGCCGCTCAAAGCAGAGGACCTCTACCCACTATTCGCCGAGGAGTTGTCACGCCAGGAGGTGAACCAGAGCGACGCCTGGATAGACATCCCCGAAGCGGTGCGGGAAAAGTACAAGATCTACCGTCCTTCACCGCTGGTGCGCGCCACGGGACTGGAGAAGGCACTCGACACTCCTGCGCACATCTACTTCAAGAACGAGAGTGTCAGTCCGGTGGGATCACACAAGCTCAACTCGGCAATCCCACAGGCATATTACAACAAGATTGAAGGCATCACCAATATCACCACCGAGACCGGTGCAGGACAGTGGGGTACCGCCCTGGCGCTGGCCACTAAAATGTTCGGTCTTGAGCTGGCGGTCTACATGGTGAAGATCAGCTACGAACAGAAACCCTACCGTCGCTCGCTGATGCAGACCTGGGGAGCACAGGTGATCCCCTCGCCCAGCATGTCCACAAAAGCGGGACGTAAGATCATCACCGAGCATCCCAACTACCAGGGGAGCCTCGGCACCGCCATCTCCGAAGCAATTGAACTGGCAATGCAGACACCCAATTGCAAGTATGCATTGGGCAGCGTGTTGAACCATGTCTCACTGCACCAGACAATCATTGGCCTGGAGGCGGAGAAACAGATGGCCATGGCGGGTGAGTATCCCGACGTGGTAATAGGCTGCTTCGGTGGAGGCTCCAACTTCTCCGGCATCTCTTTCCCCTTCCTGAGACATAACTTTGAAGGAAAAGCCAACACCCGCTTCGTTGCTGCCGAACCTGCATCCTGCCCCAAGCTCACACGGGGTCGTTTCCAGTACGACTTCGGCGACGAGACAGGTTACACCCCTCTCATCCCAATGTACACGCTGGGACATAAGTTTGCTCCCGCCAACATACACGCCGGGGGACTGCGCTACCATGGTGCCGGCAGCATCGTAAGCCAGCTGCTCAAGGATGGCTATATTGAGGCGATTGACATCAAACAGCTGGAGACCTTTGAGGCGGGTGTACTCTTCGCACAGACTGAAGGGATTATTCCTGCACCGGAGTCAACCCACGCCATTGCAGCAGCTATCCGTGAAGCCAAGCAGGCAAAGGAGGAAGGAAAGCAGAAGGTGATCCTCTTCAACCTATCCGGCCATGGACTGGTCGATATGGCCGCTTACGACCAATACCTTGCTGGCGACCTCACCAACCACGAGGTGTCGGATCAGGAGATCTCCCGAAATCTGGAGGAAAACTGACCGGTGATCAGCACTGCAGCCGCTTGTTAAAAACGGGGAAAATGTAGAAAAGAGGGTGAAAAAGGTCTCCGAATATTTGGAAATATAAAAGAGATCACCTATCTTTGACATACAAGTTGAATGAGTAATTGCCGCATTGGTCGATTGGGAAACTCATCAATTACGTTTTAGAAACCGAGACTAGTTTTTGGCATCAATGGCGGGCCGCAGCCTTCGGGATTCATCTTCGGATGAACAGCGGATTACAAAGATACCGAAACACTCAAATCCTGTCACAAGGAGTTTCGTCTTATTCCACCGATGCGGCTTCTTATAGAAAGCAGATCTGCAATAGATAACATTATCGTGCAGACTGCTTTTCACTTTTTAAGGACCATCCTATGCCAAACATCAGAAATTATGGGGAACTGTTTCTGGTCTTTTTCAAGATCGGCGCTTTCACCTTTGGTGGTGGCTATGCCATGATCCCACTCATCCGAAACGAGGTGGTAAAGAAAAAAAGATGGCTCAACGACAATGAGTTCATGGACATGCTGGCCATTGCCCAGTCCATCCCCGGCCCCATTGCACTCAACACCGCTCTCTTCGTGGGCAACAAGCGACTCGGTTTTAAAGGAAGCCTATTCAGTGCTGCCGGCATCATTCTCCCCTCCTTTATCATCATCCTGCTCATCGCCATCCTCTTCTCCCAGTTCAGCGACAACCCCATCGTGGAACGCATCTTCAAGGGCATCCGTCCCGCCGTGGTGGCACTCATTGCCGCTCCGTTGCTGGGACTGGGACGCTCGGCAGGGGTAAACAGAAGGAATTTATGGATACCGGTGGCAGTGGCTCTTGCCGTATGGTTGCTGAAAATATCACCGGTCTGGATCATCCTGGCAGCCATCCTGATGGGAGTCTCGCACCTGATCTATCTAAAAAAAGTGATGAAGAAATAAATGGAACTGATCGACCTCTATATTGCACTGTTCATCGCCTTCTTCAAGATAGGACTCTTTGGCTTCGGTGGCGGTTATGCCATGTTGCCCCTGATCCAGCAGGAGGTGGTGGACATCCATGGGTGGATCACCGTGGCCGACTTCACCGATATCGTGGCCATCTCACAGACCACACCGGGACCCATTGCCTTCAACTCGGCCACCTACATCGGCTACTCTGCCGTCACTGAGATGGGATTTGCTCACGGCTACGGAGTGGTGGGATCGGCAATTGCCACCCTGGCGGTAAGCCTTCCCTCGCTTGTTCTGATGACATTGGTTTGCACCTTCTTCTTCCGACTGAAGAACAATGCCTGGATGCAGGCATCCCTTTCCGTACTCAAACCGGCCATCATCGGACTCATTGCCTCAGCGGCACTGATGCTGATGAACGGCTACAACTTCATTGATTACAAAAGTTGGATCATTTTTGGGGTGGTGTTGGTAGCCTCGCTGAAGAAGGTGGATCCCATCCTATTGATTCTGCTCTCCGGTGTTGCCGGACTGCTCCTCTACTCCACTTAGCTTCTCATCCTCTTTCTTCGTTCTCCTGCCACCACGGATCAGCAAGACCAACAGCAGCAGAAAGAAGAGAGCCACCAGAGCCCAGAACCATATCTCCTGATAAAAGGGATCCCGGCTATAGTCGATGCTGATGTCGAGGGAGGGAGCGATGCCCTGTTCTGCTCCCCGCAACAGGAGTGAAAAGCAACAAAAGAACAATGTCAACAAGAGATGTCTCATGGCACAAGCGGTTTCTGATTTGCGGAATAGCTTTCGGTCAGCTTCTTCTGGTAGGCAAGCCGCGGGGAACCGTCGCTCACATAGATGATGCCGCAATAGGTGAACCCCTGCGATGTAATGATCTGCTGCATCACCCGATTGTCGCGATGGGTGTCCACCCGAATGTTGGGGCATTGGCTGAAGCTCCACTCAAAGCAAGCCCTAGCAATCCCCCTCTCCGAGCCGGAAGAGGCGATGCGGTGCAACGTACCGTAAGGCTCATCGTTGAGCCAGGAACCATCAAATATCTGTTGATAGGTGGGGTCATCACCCAAAATGAAACAGAAGGTACCAACAATCACTCCCCGTTCGTTCAGGCAAACGAAACTGTGACCCGCAGCAATCTCCTCACGGATAAACGCTTCGGAAGGATAGGAATCACCCCACTGAGAGGGATTGCCATGCTGTTGCATGAATGCACGTGCAGCGGCATAGATCAGCATCACTTCCGCTAACTCTTCAACTCTCGTGTTGCGTATATGAGTGATCATCGTAAAAAGTTTGCAATGCTGTTAAACCTATTCACCCTTCACGCCATCGCTTTTTTTGGCAGCAGTTGCTTTGGAGGTCGTGCTATTTTTGGCACTGCCCTTCTTAGTGGTGCTCTTTTTAGTGGTACTCTTTTTAGTGGTACT
>JAAZLV010000042.1 GCA_012799155.1 Bacteroidales bacterium
ATCGACTCATCCTTGAGAAAGTGCTGCCCTAGGTTTTTTTTTGCTCTTACCTGAAACATTGCAATCTGCCGATTATTCCTTATCTTTACCGCCGCAAAGGTAACATTTTATTATCAGAAATCTGATAAACCCATTCTAAAAAAACAAGATAGAGAGGCTCACACCGTATGTTCGGAAGCTTTTGTGCCCCATTCTCTCTCTTGGTGGAACAAATTAACAGTGAACAGGTGAAGATAACAGCTGAATCCCTGAAGAGCTTCCTGAAGACAGTGCTCTCCCTGCTGCTCGGATTGTTTATCATCTGGGCTATGTATCGCGACACTGATCTGGGCGAGCTGTGGGAAATCACCCGCTCGGCAAATTTCGGAATCATAGCCTTCTCCTTGATCTTCGGGTTGTTGGGCAACTTGTTGAGGGGGTTGCGCTGGGAGTTGTTTGTCAATTCACTCGGCTATCATCCTCCACGTGCCAGCCTGGTATATGCCACGCTGGGCAACTATGCGGTCAACTTTGTCCTGCCGCGCGCTGGTGATGTTTGGCGTTGTGGTGTAGTGAGCAGGTATGATCGAATTCCTTTCTCCAGAACACTGGAGACTTTTCTGATTGACAAGGTTGTCGACATCATTGCCGGTGTATCAGTGATTTTATTCAGCATGCTGTTCAGTATTGATTTTTTTTCCTCCTATTTCAGAGATAACCCCCAGTTTGGAGATGCTCTTTCACACATGTTTTCATCTGTCTGGATTTACCTGATCCTGGTTGCGATGGTGCTGGCGGTAATTGTGATGCGTACCTTTTTCCGACGCACCTGGTTGATGATTAAATTAAGGCGTTTCGTCAACACGCTTCGCTACGACCTGCGTCTCATCTCCGGAATGAAGGAGAAAAAGAGGATAATAATCTATACGATCCTCCTCTGGTTCTCTTTTTATTTGTATTTTTACATCTGCTTCTTTGCATTTGATTTCACTAAAGGCCTGGGCCCAATGGCTGGATTGATCGTTTTCGCCATGACAAACATCGGCATCTCGGTACCTGTACAAGGTGGCATAGGCCCCTGGCATTTCATGGTGATTTCCTCTCTGCTGATCCTGGGAGTAGCAGAGAAAGAGGCGCTTGCTTTCGCGGGTGCTGTCTTCACCATTCAGTCGGTCTGGCAGATCCTCTACGGCCTTGTAGGTGTCTTTGCCATGCCGCATGTGAAAAGGAAAATAGAAGTAAAACAATGAAAAAACCAATTAAAGATAAGTAAACATGGCTACAACAGAATTGCATAAGCTCACACCCCAAAGCGTTTGGAAACACTTTCATTCCCTCACCCGCATACCACGGCCTACCGGCCAGATGGAAGAGGTGACCCGCTTCGTGATGGATTTCGGGAAAGCACTGAACTTGGAAACACGACAGGACAGGGCAGGTAACGTGTTGATTTGCAAGCCTGCTACTAAGGGGTATGAAAGTGCCAAGACGGTCATCCTACAATCGCACCTCGATATGGTGCCACAGAAAAATGCCGATGTAGCCCATGATTTTGCACAAGATCCCATTCAGGCCTATGTCGACGGGGAGTGGGTGAAAGCTCGTTCCACTACGCTGGGTGCAGACAACGGCA
>JAAZLV010000043.1 GCA_012799155.1 Bacteroidales bacterium
GACTTACTCCCGTGTCTGAACGCCTTCCCATCCTGGTGGACAGTGGCAATTGAGGTCTTTGTTCAGCACATAAGCGGAGCTTACAGCAGCGGGTCTGTTCAGGATTTACACCTGATTCCCTTTTCATTGTTCACTTCGAAGCCGTGTGAAGTGAGCAACACCAATATTCAGTGCAAAGATACGCAAAAATATGGAAATTATAACGATCATCACCTCACCTGACTTGAACATCGCTGCAGTCGGGATGTAATTTCCATGAGATGGCCTTTGTCAAGACGAAACAACCGTTGGTTGGTGGTTTGTTTATCCAATCCTCCCAACTCTTCGATATAGGAACCTGTTTTAATGAAATCAAAGCAGATGAGTGCCTTTTCAAAGATCTCCCTGTTTCCGGAATACCAGGCTGTTTTCATCTCTCTCTCCCAATGTCGTCGCAAATAGATCGCCAGCGAGCAGACTCGTTCCGGATCGGCATCCCCCCCCATGAAACAGATGCAGGTGACTGACTTCCCATACCGTTGCAACAACCGCAACAGAGCTTCTTCGTTCAGTTCCTCCCCGATATCGCTCTGTAACTGCGGGCTGTGGCATCCCTTACAGCGATAGGGACATCGCGACAGGTTGATGGCCAGGGTAACCTCATCGGGTATCTCCTGAAACAGGATATCATAATCTACATACTTTAGCATACCTTTATCTCTTTTTCCGTTTCTCTTTTCCAGTAATATCGCCTGGACGCTTCTACCTGTCGCGGAGCCGAGAAGTTGCTTACCCGCTTCATATACCCAATGACACGGGTTAGATAATCCACATTCACCGATCCGCAACCAGGGCATCTCTTCAGATAGCGCTTGTCGATCGTGCCGCAATCGTTGCACACTGTATTCGGAATATTAAAAGTGAAGTAATTGCACCCTTCCGCGGCTGCTACACGCAGTAACTGCCGGTATTGCGTTTTCGAGAGGTGTTCCTCCAGGTTGAGATGGAGCGCCGATCCGCCTGTAAGATGTGCAATATAATCCCTCCCGTGCATACGAAACTTGTCGATCACATTCAATGAGGTATCCTCCACCCTGTAGAAATAACTGTTGTAACAGTCGCGGGGGACAGCATAGCCATCCTCTTTATCCCATTTGGCATGCTTCACACCCACGTTTTCAGCGGGGATCATCTCACAATTGAACATCAGCTCTTTAGATCGGTATTTTTTATTGGTGCGTTCAATGATCCCCAGCACTTCTTGCACAAACGAGAGGTAACGGGGGTTGGGATTGATATCGATGCCGAGCGATTCGGCTGCTTCTACTAGTCCGTTTACACCAATGGTCAGGTACTGACGATCAATGTTGATGTATCCGGCATCGAACAAGGGTAGCATCCCTTTCTGTTGAAACAATTTCAGGTTCTCGTTATAGGCAGTCTGCACCTTGTGCGTCAAATCGACCACCTCTTCGAGAAACGCCGTGTAGGACTGTCCCGTACGTTTGGCGAACTGAACGCAGCGATTCAGGTTAATGGTCAGCACGCTTTTCGAGCCGGTGGAGACCCCACCGGCGCCCAAGGTATAGCTGAACCCGTTGTCCTGTATCTCATTGCGCAGACGACAGCAGCTGGCCAGCGAGTCGGCGTTGTCGCTCATATAGGTGAAGAAGGAGTGTCCCTCGGCATACATCTCTGCCGTGAGATCAGCATATTCAGAGTCGATCAGGTCGCCGTTTTTTGAAAGCAAAGCCATCGTTTCCACCGGGAAAGTCAACACCGTTTTTGTTCGTTCCTGGTTGAACCATCTCATAAATCTTCTCTGCAGCCAGCTGAGAGACGCCCAGATGGGAGGTGTGCCGTCGGGGAAACGAAACTCGCCGAACAGGCTTTCGAAATAGTACCGATCGTAGTAAGAGATGTTCCAGAATACCGCCTGGAAGTTACGGGCTCCGGTAGGCTGGTTGATGGAATAGACGATCTGTTCGAAACAGTCGGTGATCACTTTGTCCAGACTTCTTCTACGCAGGGAGAGATCGGCTACCTCCAGGCTCCGCGTAAAATAATCATTCCCGTATTCCTGTCGAATGAAATAATCCAGATACATCAGGAACTCGGGAGTGGCGCAGGCACCACTCAGCATGCTTGACACAATGAATACCATATTAATAAAACCGCCGCAGAACGATTTCAGGTTAGTGGGTGGCGTGGAGTTACCTCCGATGGAGAGCGTGCCGTTTATCAGCCAGGGGTACATGGTAATGCTCGCGCAGTAGTTGGCCAGGCTGGTCTCATCGTTTTTATAAATGAAATGCTCGTTCAGCATTCCGATATATTTGTCCGCCATTTCTTTCCCGTACATCTCTTTCAGCCTGTCGGTGATCATCCTCCTGTTCAGGTCGATAAAGCTTTTTTTAGGCAGTTCCCCTATGAGCGTGGCGATGTTTTTCTTCTCCACATTGGCATTCGCGTCGAACTTACTCCCTGTAGCTGCATTTTGCGCATCGCAATAGTTCATCAGAAAGTTCAGGTTATCGCGGATTTCACGCGTCTCGGTATGCTTTTGCCGGTACAACATATATGATTTGGCGACGGTGAAATATTTCTCCGCCATCAAGGCCGTCTCAACCTGATTCTGGATCTCCTCCACGCTCATACCGTTGGAAATGTGAAGGCGGGAGAGGATGGCAATGAAATCATCCTCGGTGGCGTACTTACCTGCCGAGAGGAACGCTTTCGCAATGGCATTTTTAATCTTGTTGATTGAGAAAGGGACACGTTTACCATCCCGTTTCTGAATCTGAATTTCTTTGTTACCCATATGATTCAATTTTAAGTGTATAGACCGTTCTCGAACATTACACTTTTTGATGACGGATAACGGAACGTACCTCCTGGCATGAAATCAATTGTGGAGAGGTATGGCGACGTACGTCTCTCTTCGATCCTCTTTTTACCCGAAAGAGATCAAAAAGTGCATTACATCTGGCAGGTCTTCTGACTTACTCCCGTGTCTGAGCGCCTTCCCGTTCCGGTCTGAAGGAACAGTGGCTGTGGAGGTGTTTGCTCGGCACGTATTAGGAACTTACAGCAGCGGGAACTGTTGCCGATTCTCACGGCATTCCCTTTTCATTTTATTCATATAAGACGACTATGAATAAAAACCAAATGTTGTCACAAAGGTAAACTTACTTCTTCACAAAACCAGTACAGTTTATCAAAAAAGTTATGAACATAAGCTTTAAAATTATATATAATATTGATAATCATAATTATAAAAATAGTATTGGATAATTATGTGTAAAAATAATAAGATGTAATTCATTATTCAGGAAACATCTTTCACATTTAGTTTTGAATAAAAAGCCTTAACAGGTGAGTTCTTCTACTCTTACCATGCCTTTATCTCTTTTTTAGCTTCCATCTTTCCGTAATGCTGCGATGATGATGATCAATTCATCATCGGTGGCGAAAGATCCTATAGTTTTTCTATTGATAATGAGCGACTACGCCACTTCCGTTGGCTACACCGGTTTGAAAAGCATGTTCAATGGTTTTGGTGATGGGGTTCACGATAAGCACATCCTGTCCCATACCGGATAGAAAGATATCTTCCGAACCATTGATCCCCCCGATCTTGTACTCCATCAACATGCTGATGCCATGTCGCTCCATATCGAGAAGAATGGTTGACACTTCTTCTGTTCTGGGATCAACAGCGTTCAGCACCCCCTCATAAGTACCCCAGTCGAAACTACAACTGTAAATCATTTGATTGTGGCAGGTCATAGCTGCAGTAATCACCCCCTCAACCGCTGTATAACTCCCCCCGGGAACAGACAATTGATAGAGTTGGTATGCGGGATAATTGGTGCTGTAGAACAACTTCTCGCCTGTTGAAACGATCCCGGTGGGGTTTGTTTCAACCGTGAGGAGTGCTGTCTCTTTCATTGTCTCGATATCGACAACGGAGATAGTTTCATCAGCTCCCTGTCCGGAGTTGCACACATAAATTTTTCCTTCGTGCAGGGTTAATCCCTCGGCGAGTGTGCCACTTAGTGAGGCGTGCGCATCAATGGTTAACGTGGCAGTATCGATGCGTACCACCTCGTTGGAATAGCTGCTTACATATCCTTTTCCTCCATGAAATAGGATCTCACGGGGCTTGGCCGGATTACCGTCTACATCAGTAAAGAGGATCCGTTGAATTGATTCTCCGGTAGCCGGGTTGATGACTTCAATGTAGCTGCTCCCTTCCGTGGCAGTCGCGCCAAAGCCGGGACCCGTGATCACACAGTACATCTTGCTGCCATAAATCTCCAGGTCGTTGCCGGTATCACCTAATGGAATCCCGTTTATGGCCTGAAACTGTTTCTTCAGTAATTCACCACTGCTGACATCATACCAGGCCAATTCACTGTTGTTGCTGTTGGCATACCCTTCACTCAGTATCCAGTAACCGGCCAGTTCCGGTTTTTTATCCTGAATGACCGTGAGCCGGACGGCCGTACCGGAGGCAGAAGTAAGAATGATCTCTGCTTCACGACCCTCGTATTGGGTGTTCGGGGTTACGGTCAGTGTCACGATTTTTTTTCCATCAGCATAGGTGGTGCTACGGGTAGAAGGTCCGTTATCATTTACCTTTACCAGGATCCAGTCGGGGACATCACCGATCGACCAATTCTGGTTGCTTTCCAACTCGAATGTATGGATTCCTCCTGAAGTAGGAAAAGAGAGGGTCTCTGTTTCCAGACTGGTGGTAAAAAAGGGAGTAAGTTGCTCATCATCTTCACATGAAACCAAAAAGAGGAGGCTTAAAAGCAGAAGTAGGCTTGTTTTTTTTATTGTCATTTTTTGCATTTTTGTTGGTGATATATTGTTTGAATACTTTCAATCTGGTTATTGTTATCATCTGGCAAGGTGATGATCAACCCTCAATATCGCGAAACGATGTGCGCTCAGTTCTAACGCACCAAAAAGGAGAGCAGTATAGAACAGGTCGCCCATTATCGTGTTTTTGAAGAACGGTATGGCGGCTGTGTAACAAGCCATCAATCCGTCGATATCTCTCGGGTACATGGTGCCGGAAAACCATACGCCGAAGTTCGATACCAGAAAGAAGATAACCGAAGCCCCCAGCGCGGAAAACAGCAGGTTGGGCACTTTTACCTTCTGCAAGGTAAATAACCCCATCAGAGCGATTAGGATAAATGCACCATAGGTAAACCATGCCCCATTATATAGCCACACGAAGCGGTCGAAATAGGCACCGTAGACCACGTTGTTCAGTAGCAGGTCGCTGATCCACATCGAAACGACGGGAATCACGAAAGCCCATGCACGGCGGTTATAGTAAGCCGCTCCGAAGAGCGCCATCCCACCGATGGGCGCGAAGTTGGCAGGGTGGGGGATCAGCCGGCTCAGTGCGGCCAGCAGGATGAACAGCGTTATCACGCTGAAACGAAGTATTATCTTGTTTTTTGCCATAGTTGTTGGGGAAATTATGAATGAATTACTATATGATCAATCGATTCTCACGGAACGATTGTTTCGATATCGACCTCATGATCCGTTTATTTAAAATTATCGGTAAAGAAAATTCCGGCCGGGAATTTCGTATAATCTTTGTAGTTGGTTTTCAACCCCGGAGTGCCGCTATCGAAATTGAAAACACTGATATTATTGATCAGGTAATCCGTCCCGTAGCCTTTGATGGTATTCAGATAGACGTCACCGGTAACCGGATGTACCGCAATATTGTTATATACGATATTGGCATCATCGACCATTGTTTTAGCATCGACCATAAATTGTGATTCTCCCGTGCTGAATATATGGCGATAGATCCGCGTGGAAGCGTTACTATAGTAAAGGGTATCTCCCTTGGCCGTAATGCCCGGTGTGGCTCCCCATCCGGCACCCAAAGATCCCTGTGTAACCTCGTTCACCTTTATCACTCCGCCGGTTTCAGCATCTATCTTGGTTATCTTACCCGGGCTTCCCGTGGTGGAGACGAACAGGTTGCCATCTTTCGACTTCACGATACCGCTGATGGAGGCGTCCATCTCTATGGTCTGGCTTACCCCGGGATTATTGGCCTGAAGCACCAGCAGGTTCCTCCCGGCAATCACGAAGACTTTACCATCAGCTACTACCATTTGGTTTTTATTGGCTCCCTGAGTACCTTCTATGTAATTGAGTTCTTTTGTCGTACTGTTGAACCTGTACACACCTCTATTATCCCGGATGAAAATATTCCTGTCGTCCAGTACCCTTACATGTGTAGGCCAACTCAATTCATCCAATTCATCATTGTAGGCAGCTTCCCGTTCGAGCGTCTCGCTATTTGCCACAATGAGCTTTCCATCACTCCTTTCACCTATTCCCCTGTTTTGAGAAATGATATACATTTTTCCATCCTTGACAAACAGGTCTTGCGTTGCACTTCCCAAATAGGTGCCGTTTGCCCTGAAATAAGCACTGTCGGTTACCACACCTTTGGGACTGATAAATACCAGGGAGCCATTTTCGGCAAATGCACTACCTTCATTCAGCACCCATGTCCCGTGCCGGTATTTCCCGTACACCTGTATGGTCATATCCGCTTTGGTTTCACCCTCTTCGTTGGCAGCCAACAGTGTAATAAGATGGGCTCCCGTTTCAGTTGGGACAAAACGAAGTACTGAATCACTCACTTCGACAGGCTCCCCGTTCACGCGCCAACTGAAACTGCTCACCGCCTCACTTTCAATGACGGCTTTGAGTTTCAATGTATCTTCCTGTGCCATACTGTTTTCGTTGGACAGGTTGATAATGGCTACTTTCGGCAATTCCGTCTGCGAAATAACCGGATCATCCTCATTTGAACAGGATATCACGAAAAGTGATATCAGTAATACAAATGGTAAATAAATAATCTTCTTCATATTTTACATTAATGGTCGTTGTTTATTGAGCGATGGTCTCTATATTGATTCCCAACAGGTGAAGGTTTTCGCCACGGCTTACTGATCTACCATTCTGGGTATCTGAGATCATGAGATCCTCTATTAAATCATTTTTATTGATCCTTCGCTATCTTTTAATTATCAAAATAACCCCAAGAGAAAGTGAGTATTTTTATAAAATACTACAAATTCTAATTAAATTATGCACTTAAATTTAAATCGAAAACATAAACTCAAAATAATCCTCTTGAAAAGTTTTAAAATGCATAAAACGTATAGTCTCTATGAAATCTCGCTGGAGGTTGTTGGTTGACGGTTAAAGAATTAAAATGACTTTCTAATCCGTAATCTTCTATTACTCGTTCATTATAAATTGTAAATGCAATTTTTGTTTTTTCAGAATACAGATAGCTTATTCCTGATTCATTGTCTTGATAACAACGATTATAATCTGTTAAATCAAAATTTAACAATCTATACTGTAAAGAAGGTGTGTGATGTGGATCATAAACTTTTATCTTAATGGGTAGAATGTTGGACAATCTAATCATTTCTCCTTGTGAATAAAATTGTGCTTGTTCGAAATTGGCATAAATTTTTTGCGATATGATGAATTGATGGCCTGAGCGTGTTATTAATGATGACTGTAATCTACACTCCTGAAATAAGGTTCCATGAATTGGTATAATTTGAATTACGAACAGGGGTTCTTGGATTCTTTTAGGTTCATCACTACTACCTGAATTCATTAAGTTTAAAAAGGCTTCTCTTATATTTTTTTCTAATATAAACTCTGTTATAGGAAGTAATCCGTCTTCCGTGAACTTAACAATAGTATGAAGTTTTCTGTCTGAAAGAGAAGTTAACCAGCCATTTAAATTTATATTAATATCTTCTATTTCTTTCACCGAAGAAAACGCAGAAGTAGTAGGATCCCCACCTAAAGTACGGACTGACATTTTTATTTCAGTAATTGATTTTTTAGCTATCTCTTTGTTGCTATAATCTGTCCCATATCCAAATTCTCCGGAGACCTTGAACGAGTCATCCTCATTTTGAGTTTTTATATCTCTGCCATAAGATGCTTCTATTGATGAATTCATTTCTTTTTTTATTTCATCTAAAGAATAATTAGATTTGTAATCTCCCGTATAAATAGCTTCTGAGATACCACCAGCATGGAAACCAGCAACAACAAAAGAACCGATTCCTTTAAATGACTGTTCAGGTGTATTCATATATAATTGTCGCTGTAGTTGTGGAGTAAGATATTGATTCATTGTATTAATAATATCCTCCGTTATAACAAGTTTATAAAGCGAATCCGTAACTTGAACGTAGTACTGGCCAAAAATCCTATTACTTTCGTTTATTATTTGTTCAGAAAAAACTGTCGTGTGCTTACGTTTTGCTCCTACAGAAAAAAGACCTAAATTTAGGGAGAAACCAGTATTTACTATTTTTGTATCTTTATAATGTTGTTCATACTCGCCGAAAGATGTAAACGAAAAATAATTAGAAAATTGCGAAGGAATACTTCTTTCAGTATAATAACCTGGATTTTCTTCTTTAAATTTTTTCATATCTATTGCCGGTATTCCAACATTAACAAACGGGTCATTTTCTTCATTAAAATTATACGTGTACCCTACTACATCTCCCAAATATAATATATCAGAACTTCGTGTCTGAGGAATAGCCGTAAAGAAATTACTTTCTTCATAAGGAATCCATTCTTTATTTGAAGTACGCTCTTTCAAAACTTTTCCGGCTGGAAAAGAATCTTGAATATTTCCATATTCCATATTATTCTCTTTACAAGATATTATAAATAATACCAATAAAATAACTAAATTTTTTTTTGCTTTCATAGTTGTAATTTTTTTATAAATAATTTCTCTATTTCTCAATTATAGTTGCGATATTAATCTCCAACAGGTGAAGGTTTTCACCACCTGTTATCTCTGTAGAATTTTCTCCTAAATGGCCATTTTCCTGATCGACACCATTATAAACTTTCACGAAATCGATACCCGGTAAATCCACTTTGTTACCCTCCTTATCAATTGCCCAATCAATATCAATCCCTGCATTATCATGCCTGTTAGGAAAATTATCTGCATAACCATATTGAAAAGCGTAAAGCACATAATAACTTCCTTGTCCACTTTCATCAATCGCGTTCTGAGCCAGACGAACTCCCTTGTAAGTAAGCTGGTCTTCTGGCACCCATGCCGGGTAATAAGTTTGATTATGGAACTTATTTTTCACCTTATATCCTTCTTTCCCTTGATTATTACTCCATTGAATATATTCTTTTATCGTGATGTGCATCTGTTCACCGGAGAGTTCAGCGTCATGTTCTTCCGTTTCCGGACGATTATAAGTCATTTCGTAATCACGGAAAGTATTTATATCATTTCCATTGTCGAGTGCAATCTCATACCAAGCTTCATTTTGCGCGGAAAAGTTAGCACTCCCTCTTATCTCGTACCATTCATCATCAGGAATACCATTCCCATTCTTGTCATACGCTACCATTATGATACCCGGCTCAGAACTGCCACCCCATGGTGCGTTGGGCCGCGGGTTTGCATTTGCCCCAAAAGCATTTCCAAGAATGCGAAAATCACGCCTTCCCGGTATGTTCACTATCGTATGATCAAATCCAAAA
The DNA here is from genome assembly GCA_012799155.1 of Bacteroidales bacterium. Taxonomy (GTDB): domain Bacteria; phylum Bacteroidota; class Bacteroidia; order Bacteroidales; family Dysgonomonadaceae; genus Proteiniphilum. The sequence continues at coordinate 9,601 of JAAZLV010000043.1, forward strand.
GTAACATAACCACCCCATCCGCCGAGAGTTATCAGTTCATTCTTTTCACCAATAATGCGTTCCCCCACTTTCTTGTTTATATCTTCCTGTGTATCACCTTCTTCATAGGATGGATGCACATTAACAAACTGCCCTGGAGCAGGTAAATAGTCGAATACTTTAGAGATATAAGGGGATTGTCTTTCCAGTCCCGGCTGTTGTACCGACACGATAACGGTATCTGCTATGGTACCCGATACAGCACGCAGCTGATAGGTTCCTTTATCGAGCGTGATGAACAATCCACTTTGGGCATCGGGTTGCACAAGGCGATAGAGTGTGGAGGGGGCATTCAACACCTCCCATGTGACCGCTTTGCCTTTCAATTTATCAGATGCCGCTAAGGAGAGGATCGTATTGGGTTTCGTGGAAAGGTTTGTGAACCTTCCCGTGGTAATGGTAACTGCTTTTTGGGCAATGTTGCCGAAATTATACGCCTTAAAGACGAGCCGGAAAACGCCGGGATCGTTGGGGGCTGCAAAGGTATATTCAGCAGTGTTCGCCACACGTTGACCGTCGAGTGTCCATACCACCGAATCGATGCGATTTTCAACAATCGGTGCAAGCGTCAGTTCATCATGAACCAGCAGGTAATAATCGGCATCCAACCCGGTAATGACGGGTGTAGTTTCAGCCACTATGGGATCTTCTTTACTACAACCTGCTACAACCAGAAGTACACAGGTGCAAAGCCCTAAAAATAGTTTATTGATTGTTTTCATTTTAAAAATATTGGTTTCCTTAAAGTTATCCGAAGAGCTTTTGGGAAAATTAAGTTGTTTTTGTTCTTGTTCGTTATTTATCTTATTTTACCACACAATCTCTACTTGTGTATTTAATTTTTTCAATATTGGCCTTTGTTGCTTTATTGCCTGGCTACGACTGGAAATAAAGCAGGGTGGCTCTCACCTAACTCTTACTTTCACTTCGTTACAACAACGTTATCCATGCACACATACGCGGGTGTATTCAACCCATAGGTTCCGGAATCATTCCCAACCAAATTGAACTCAACTCTTGTTACCGTTCCCAGGCCAGATAAGTTGAAATCTGTCCACGTAATTACCGGAGATACAACGGGCAAATAATTGAAATATCTTGCAAGATATATTTCAACTGGATTTCCTCCATTTGTGGGAGTGCTTCCGTTAAAACCATACGCAAGCAATTTAAAATAACCTTCTCCACCAGCAACATCTCTTAATGGAGTTGCTGCACCGGATCCAAATGTATTTCCATATTCAATTACCCCGTAGGTGTAAGAATTGAGACATACCTGCACGTTTTCAATCACTCCGCTGCCGGAAGTGAATTCAACGCGAGGACGCTCAACGCCAAAGCCTTCATTATAGAAATCTACATAGCCGAACATTACGGCAAAGTTGCTACTTCCACCGGCTCCTCCGTTTTTGGCTCCATCCGTACCGGAATACACGCTACACTGGTTGAGGTAAGAATACCACCAGTCGCCGCTTGTCCCGGAGATATTGGATTTGTAGTTCCAATCGGAGATTACAAATCCGCCGTCCCAGAAATTAACCGGAGAAGAACCTCCCGCCCCATTAAGACCAAACTTTAAGCCGGTCGCGGGATGGACGTAAGGTACAATCTGCGTTCCACTATAAGCAGAGTAGGTATTTTCACCATAAGAAGTAGGCCCTGCCATATAGATACTGCTTATACCCTCGAATGTGATGGTATCAGTCGTTGCTGTCAGGGTACTACGCGTTTCCGCACCGGTTGCCGTTTCCTGTTCGTAGCTCAGGAAAACATCCTCCTCGTTTGCACAAGAAATAAAGAGCGCTAAAGATGTAATTACTATCGTAATCGCTATCTTATTGAAATTGAATTTTCTCATATATTTTATCTTTTAATGTGTAAAATAAAAAATGATAGATGTATATGAGAGCCACCCGGACTTATATCTTTAATCCAACAAATGCTTGTCTATTATATCCCTTACAAGCAGCATCCTTCCTTCCGTCATATTTTCATCGACCCCTCTGACGTATGGATAGGAGGATTTCAGTATTTTCACAAAATCCACGCCGGGGAGATGCACCGGTTCGCCATTGTCGTTTACCGCATTTGCAATATCAATATTCAGTTTCTGTAAAACTGTGCCCTTGCCGGTAAGATCTTTGGATATCCGTTTTCCTTTACGTGAAAATGAAGATTCCCAGCCATCCATTAATACAATCTCTTTGCTTGTTTGGTCTTTTATATGGTATCCCGGGAAGAAACCTTTTGTGGAAATAGTACCAAACATTGTTAAGGCATTATTCCATCGGTTATTGTAAACGACTTCATCCTGTCGAGGAGTTTCCTGGTTATCTTTCCATGTAAAAGAAGTGTAAAACCGAAGAGGATCTGATTCGATATCTGTTCCTGCATAGGTGAAGGTAATTTCGTAATCAGGTATATCTTCCAACCCGTAATCGTCACCCTTAATCTCAAACCACTCGTCCTCGTCGGGCTTGCCATTTTTATTGCTGTCATACGCCACATATACAGTCGGGTGATCGACATTAGAGAAGGTTGCGTTCAATTCAAGATCCGGTTGACCGGGAACATTTGCTACCGTGTGGTCGAACTTAAATGTAATATAACCACCCCATGACCCTACAACCATTTCATTTCCAATTCTTTGGCTTTTCATCTCGGTCGATTTAGTTAAAAAATCTTCATATGGAAGTGGAAATTCAGTCATATCCCAAAAGGCTGCAGAACCAATTATAGACCAGTTAAAACCCCTTGCCGGTGCCGGACAATATTCCAATACAGTATAGGCATTATTTTTATACTCGGCATCCTCCACTTTCACATCAAAGGTCGCCGAAGCGGATTGTTTCCCTGCTGTCGTGGTAAGTGTAAGGGTATAGTCACCGGGAGACACGGAGATAAAGGGTAAGGTGGCGGTTAGACCGATGATAGAATCACCGATAGCCCATTCGTATTGGTAATCATCCCGCTCAGGCCCCGAGATGGCAGGTTCAATATCCAGTACTTGGGACAAGGGAATTGTCAACCCGTTTTCGAGGGCAATGGCAATGGGTTCTTCCACCAGTATCTTAAATGCCTGTTCTCCCGTACCGCCTTTATTGCCTGCACGGAAGAGAACCACAAAATTGCCCGGATCGGTAGCGGTGAAGGTATAATCTGTTTGTCCCGCAGCCACCTCTTTGCCGTTCACCAACCATGTGTATTCAATGCCCACCAGGTTGGTGATATCGGGAGCCAGCACCAACTTATCGCCGATATTCAGCACGGTATCGACTTCTGCACCCGAAATAACCGGAGCAAACACATCGGCTTCTTTCTGGCACGACCATGTGAAAATGGTAGCCAACAGAAGCAACAGATAAAAACTTTTTTGTTTCATAGGTTTTTAATTTAGTATTGAGTTATATATTATTTTACAATTCTGTTCTATATCTATTCTTCACTTCTCCACTTCCGACTTCTTCACTTCTTCACTTCTCCACTTCCGACTTCTTCACTTCTCCACTTCCTGTCTTGGCTCTTGGTTCTTGGCTCTTGGCTCTAAAAATCATAGATCGGCAGTAATGCAAAATGTCCCGGTATATTTCCCGTTACCACACTCCATTTCTTTTTACCCTCCTTGTCGAAGCAGTAGAGTACGCCGGGGGTTACATAATTTCCGGCGTCGGTAATGAAGATATCCTTTGTCTCGGGATGTACCATGATGCCATAGGGTTTTTCGATCTCCTCATCGGTGCCGTCGGTGATGATGTTGCGTGTGACAATCTCCCGTGTACGGGTATCCACAATCGAGTAGGATATATCCCAGCTATTGGTGATATAACTGAACTCGGTACCATAGACATACAACAGGTCGTCGTCAATCCAGTAGTTGGAGGCAGCGATGGGGATGGTATCGGTTACTTCCTCCCGCTCCCGGTCGAGGAAGAAAAGACGTGCAGGCAGGTCTTTATAATCGCCACGGGAGCTGACCCACAGGTCGCCCCGGCTATCGGCTTTGATCCGCTCCAGGTTATAGGCCACATCGATGCGCTTTACTTCTGTGAACGAGGCGATATCGATCACCGAAACCGTACGCTCGTAACCACCCGTATCACCGGCCCCCATATATCCGCCCGAATTGGCGACGTATATCTTTCCATCCACTATTTCAAGTTCGTCGGGTTGGAAGCCCACCAGGCAGCGGTCGACCACCTCCAGAGTGGCGGTATTGATCTTTGCCACAAATCCCAGTTGTTCATAATTGGGGTCGATGACTACCGGGCCTGCGTAGGAGGTCACATAGGCATATCCCTGGTGGAACCTGATAAACCGGCAATTGGGGATCTCTATCTGCCCGATACGTTCCGCCGTTTCGGCATCCATCACCTCTATCTTATTGGAAACATTGATCACGGCATAGAGCTTTCCCCCGTAGATGCCGATATCATTGCCGACATCGCCCATCTCCTTGGGGACATGTGGATTTCTTTCGGCATAGATATTTCTCGTGTAGATCCCGGTGGCAAAGTCATAGTAATCGAGGGTGGCTTTATTGGTTCCCATATTTCCTTCATTGAGCAGGTAAAAGCCCTTATAACCTCTGACTACCTCGGGATTGCCCACCGCGATATCTTCCGAGAGCACCATCGCCACATCATCCCGGCACCCGGAAAACAACACGAGAAGCAGCGAGAGCGTTACGAAAAAGCCCCTTATTCCCAAGAAACTTCCAATGTCTAACTTCCAACGTCTTGGTTCCTGGTTCTTGGTTCTTGATTGACTTCGTCCATTTTCTGTCGTCACTCGGCATAGAACAAGTAAACTTGGCTCTGCACTCGTTCCTAAGAAAATTCTTGGATCTTGATTCTTCTTTTCCCTCATAATTCAACCGTTAACGCGAGTTTATAATTACGCCCGGGCATCGGGTAGTTCAACACCACTTCATAGTCCTGGCCAAAGATATTATTGATTTCGGCGCTCAGGCGAAAATCCATCGATCTGTACCTTAGTTTCTTCACGATGGTCATGTCATTGGTGTACCAGGGTTGTTCATACTCCATAGGGGTATTGGCGGAGGAGTGGTAGCGTTCTCCCACGTAGATAAAACTGTAATTGAGTTGCCAGCTCTTGTAGTCGACGCTCGCGATGACCGAACCGCTGTGCCAGGGGATATAGGCTATTTGTCCGCCCCAGGTGGTTTTCTGGAGTATTTCGCTGGGGCGCGGTGTGAAATCCTGCGCCTTCTGGTAGGTATAGCTCATCCTGATATTGAGCAGGAGGTCTTTCACCGGTTCCGAAAGCATCGATGCCGCCATATCGATTCCCCTGATCTCCACGTAACCAAGGTTCATCATCATCCAGCGGTATTGCCCGCTACCTTTGGGGACGGCCACTATCTTGTCGGTCACTTCGTTGTAGTAGGCATCGGCCTGCAAATGCCATTGCCTTATAAGCCCGCTTGAATAGTCCTTGTCGTATTGGATTCCCAGGTTGTACTGATGGGTGAATTCGGGTTTCAGGTGGATATTGCCGATATCGGTATAATAGAGGTCATTGAACGTCGGCATCCTGAAAATATGTTTATAGAAAGCACGGAGATTGAAATTATGGTTTCTGAACGGTTTGTACGACAGGA
>JAAZLV010000304.1 GCA_012799155.1 Bacteroidales bacterium
ATCTTGTTGCCGGTGATACAGACGGAGCTTTTCTCCGGCAGGTGCGCAACATATTCGAATATCTCGTCGTAGCCGGTGATGCGTATGCCCTGCTCCAGATAGCCGTTTGCAACCTCGTCGGTCAGCTTCTCCGGATCGATGAAGAGCACCGTCTCCTTCTCAGATACGTAGGCATAGGCCACGGCAACCGGATTGTACTCCACATCGTTGCCGCGCAGGTTGAATGTCCATGCAACCGCATCGAGCGTAACGATCAGGATCCCGTCGGCATCTGCTTTTTTCAGTTGTTCGTTAATACGTTTGATCTTGTCGGCTACCGACTCCCCTGCAATTTCCACCGGGAGGGTGAATGCCTTGTTGGTTGGTATCGCAGGGCGATCTGCACGGATCACTGTGAACGGGTCGTATGAGGTGTCGAGCGCTATCCCTTTTGCTTCAAGCCGTTTCTTAAGTGCAAGTGCATCGGAAGCCGCATAGACCAACCCGTCGATGCCTACCTTGCCACCCTTGCCGGTCTGTGCAATGATCCAGTCGGTCATCTCGGGTGTTTCCGGTTGTCCCATCTTGAAGAGATCAAATCCTGTTTCATGCAGTTCTTCGGCTGCCTGCAGGAAGTAGCGTGAATCGGTCCAGACGCCTGCCTTCTCTTTTGTTACCACGGCAGTACCAGCCGATCCGGTGAATCCGCTGATCCATTTTCTTGATTCCCAATGTTGTGGGGGGTATTCACTCAGGTGGGCATCGGTACTGGGGATGATAAATGCATCCAGGTTTTTCTCCTCCATGAACTGGCGCAAGGCGGCCAATCTTTCAGGAATCTCGTTCGTCCTCATAAGGTATCTTTTTATTTTTAAACAACAAATATACCAATTTGTTCTTATATTTGACCTGTATAACGGGAAACAGTTGGTGTGGGGTGAACTACTTTACTCATCATCCGTTTCTTATAAAGATGACTCATAATACAAACGATATGAAGACAATGATGACCCTTCGCAACATGCAATTTTATGCCTATCATGGTGTGATGCCGCATGAGAAGATTGTGGGGGGCGAATACAGGGTGACCTTGCAACTTGAAGCCGATTTGTTGCCAGCATGTGGTTCAGATGATCTGGATGATACCCTCAATTATGCTGAACTGTATGATCTTGTGAAAGGTGAGATGGAGATTCCATCGCGATTAATTGAACATCTTGCAGGTCGCATACGCAGTAAGATTAAGGAACACTATCCTCAGATTGGATCTCTCACGGTCACCGTCTCCAAGCTTCATCCACCTATAAGTGGGATGATGGAGGCAGCTGAAATCACACTTACCGACTGAGGTGGAGGGAGATTAAATCGCAACTTTTTTATATCTTTGCAGAAATATTTTCAACAATGGATGAACGCGTACCGGAGAGTGACACGTTGATGTTACGCACTGAGAACCTGGTGAAGCGGTATGGGAAACGTACTGTGGTAAATCATGTCTCCATCGACGTGAAACAGGGAGAGATTGTCGGTTTGCTCGGTCCCAACGGGGCGGGTAAAACCACTACCTTTTACATGACGGTGGGTCTGGTTGTTCCCAATGAGGGGGAGATCTTCATTGGTCAACAAAATATTACCAACTTTCCGGTATACAGGCGTGCACAACACGGCATTGGCTACCTTGCACAGGAGGCCTCTATCTTCCGCAAGATGACAGTAGAGGATAACATCAAATCGGTGTTGGAGTTCACCGAGATGACACCCCGTGAGCAGAAGAATAAGTTGGAGAGCCTGATCGACGAGTTCGGACTGGAGAAAGTGCGCAAGAACAGTGGTGACCGTCTCTCAGGAGGTGAACGGCGTCGTGCCGAGATAGCCCGTTGTCTTGCCATCGACCCGAAGTTCATCATGCTCGATGAACCTTTCGCCGGTATCGACCCCATCGCCGTGCAGGACATCCAGTCGATCGTTGCGCAACTCAAGTATCGCAACATCGGGATCCTGATTACCGACCACAACGTCGATGAAACATTGAGCATCACCGACCGTGCCTACCTGCTCTTTGAAGGAAAGGTACTCTTCCAGGGTACTGCCGAAGAGTTGGCTGCCAATC
>JAAZLV010000305.1 GCA_012799155.1 Bacteroidales bacterium
CAAACCGATTGTGCAACAAGATGAGGTGGTGGGCCACGCTGTGAGGGCTGTCTATTTCTATGCAGGTGTAACCGACGTGGCAGCCATCACAGGAGATATCACATATTCAAACACTGTTGAGCGCCTTTGGAACAATATGGTTGATCGCAAGCTCTATGTCACCGGAGGATTGGGTGCACGCCACGAAGGAGAGGCCTTCGGCAACAATTATGAACTCCCTAATCTGACGGCATACAATGAAACCTGTGCAGCGATTGGCGGGGTGATGTGGGCCGATCGCATGTTCCGTTTATTCGGTGACGTGGATTATTACAATCATCTGGAAAGAATGCTGTACAACGCCGTGCTACCGGGAATTTCTCTCGACGGGACCTGCTTTTTCTATCCCAACCCACTCGAATCAGACGCTGTTTATGCGTTCAATCAGGGACATTTGACTCGCGCCGGATGGTTCGACTGTTCCTGTTGTCCCACAAATCTAATCCGGTTTTTACCTTCGTTGCCTGATTTGATCTACAACACCGACCAGCAAAACATTTATGTAAACCTTTTTATCGGGAATGAAGCGGCTATTCCTTATGGAGAGGATATCGTGCATGTTTCGCAACAAACAAATTATCCGCTTGACGGAAAGGTAAATATATCAATTGATCCAATTAATAAAACATCTTTCTCGCTGATGATCCGTGTTCCCGATTGGGCAACAAACACTTTTCCATCGGAACTCTACGCTTATGAAAATAAAATCTCATCACCGGTTAAATTGTTGTTAAACGGAAATGAAATTGCGTTGAACGTGAGCGATGGCTACATTAAAATCGATCGCCAATGGGAAAAAGGCGACAAGGTGGAGGTGACCTTCCCTACCGAAGTTCGGAGAATTATCGCCAATCCGCTCATTGAAGATGACAAAGGTAAAACAGCCATTCAATATGGCGCTTTGGTCTATTGCATGGAGGAACAAGACAATCCGCAACTTTTCAACAAGAGTCTGAATGCAAAGGATTTGAATGTCACATACAATCCTGTCAAACTTGGGGGCATCAACGAAATTGTTGCAAAAGATGGCAACAAGTTATGGAATTTAATCCCTTATTATACCTGGTCGAATCGGGGTGTAGGAAAAATGAAAGTGTGGATCGAATCCAATCCACTCACTCCTGCAACAACACAACGAATGGGATGGGATTAAATGGAAACAATCAGCAGGAAATATTTCATCAAACGAATTTGTTGTGCCGGAGCTTGTCTCTGTGGTTTTGGTGCGATTGGTTTATCCAATAATATTGAAACAAGCAACCCCACAAATGAGAGCAACAACAAATTGAATCGTGAATGGTTGGCTATTTTACTGAACAACATCAGTGAACAGATTGAAGAGAATGAGAAGAGAAATATCTTGAAAGGGTGTGCATATGCACATTATGCCAGTTTGGGTATGGATACGGTTCTTGGTCATTACAAGCATGATCTTGATAAGTTCATCTCTTTTCTTGAAAGTGAATGGGATTGGAAAATTGAGTACAACAAAAAGGATAACACAATCATTGCGGATGAAAATAAGCAGGTTTGCGTTTGCCCAATAACAGAGAGCATCCAAAACTCCAACCTCTCTTCGTTGTGTTATTGTTCTGAGGGTTTCGCAGAATTAATGTTTTCTTACATCGTTCAAAGACCGGTTTCAGCAACCGTCATTTCATCCATTCATCGTGGCAACAAAAGTTGCAAATACAAGATTGAACTTTGAAATCAGAGAAGGAATTTAGATGAAAAAAAAAGTACTATTTTTAACGACAGCAATGCTGCTGATCCTCTCAGCTTGTAAAGAAGCATCTGATATCCCCGTATCCATCAATGTGGCTTCATTCAATATCCGGCTGGACACACCGAACGATAGCCTGGATGCGTGGCCCAACCGCAAGGAGATGGTGAAAGGGTTGATTGCCTTTCACGAGTTTGACTTGTTCGGTATTCAGGAAGGTTTTCACCATCAAATCACTGACATCCTGGAACTGGGTGATTATGCTTATGTGGGTAGTGGCCGTGATGACGGTCTATCGGCAGGCGAACATTCCGCCATCATCTATAAAAAAGATCGATTTGAGGTTCTGGACAACGGTGATTTCTGGTTCTCCGAGACACCTGATGTACCGGGAAAAGGATGGGATGCCACTTGCTGTAACCGTATCTGCTCCTGGGCTTCTTTCAGGGATAAATGCTCCGGCAGTGAGTTTTTCCTGTTCAACATGCACTATGATCATGAGGGGGAGGTCGCACGCAGAAACTCATCGCTGCTGATGCTGCAAAGAGTGCGGGAGATCGCCGGCGACAACCCGGTAATCTGTACGGGTGATTTCAACGCAACACCGGATAGCGAACCTATCAGGATTATACTCCAGGATGGACTGTTAAATGATGCTTACAGCACTACCAAAAAACCACCCTACGGTACTACCGGCACCTTCAACTCATTCAGACTGGATAACCCGATGCAGAACAGGATTGATTATGTATGGACAACAGGACATTTCACCGTGAACAAATACGGGGTACTGAACGACATGCAATATGGGCACTTCCCCTCCGATCACTTCCCTGTGTTGGTGAATGTGACCTTGAACAAATCGCTCTAACCTATATCTAGACGACGAGACAAAGAGCGATATTTTAATGTTAAAAACAGGTTTTTCCTGCGAAATTGTCATTTGAATAAATTATTCACTTATCTTTGCAATAAATTCAACGCCTACAATGCAGAATTTGTATTACCCATATACCCGCACTTCCACTACATTGACCATGACCCCTTGGGGGGTTAGGTAAATTTTCACATCCGTAAGCGGCTTTAGCTGCGCAAGCGATAATTTCATTTGTCGCACAACAATCCAACATCTTATATTTCACAAATCCGCCAATGCGGAACAATCTGATCAGACAGAGAGGAACACTATGAAATGGTGTAGCTCTGTGGACTTCAGAGATCATAAAACAAAATGGTATGAAGGTGATGAAATTTGGCGGGAGCTCCGTAGGAAGCCCCGAAAGCTTGAAGATGGTCAAGCAGATCATTGAAAAGGAGAATGAGCCGGTTATCGTGGTGGTCTCCGCCCTGAGTGGGGTAACCGACCGGCTGCTGCTGGCTGCCGACTTCGCGCTGAACAACAACCCCGGATATAAAAGCCTTCTTGAGGAGATCATCAAGCGGCATGAGGAGATTATTGAAAAGATGATTCTCTCTGCTGAGATCAGGGAAGAGGTAACACAGAAAATCCAGCAGCTTCTGGATGATCTGCGCAACATCCTGCGTGGTGTCTACCTTATCGGCGATCTTTCACAGAAGACTTCCGACAAGATTGTCAGCTATGGAGAGCGGCTCTCGTCGTTGATCATCAGCTACGTGATAGGTGACGCGGAGCTCTACGATCCCATGCACTTCATCAAGACCAGCCGTCAGTTCCACAACCATCTGCCTGACCTGGCACGCTGCAACCAGCTGATCCGCAAGACCTTCTCCGAGATGCCACCCCCGAAGGTGGCCGTTGTCCCGGGTTTCATTGCCTCCAGCAGCGAGAACGGCGACATCACCAACTTGGGACGTGGCGGGTCGGATTACACTGCCGCCATCATCGCCGCCGCGATGGATGCCACCGTACTGGAAATATGGACCGACGTGGATGGCTTTATGACAGCCGATCCCAGGATCATCAACTCGGCATATGTGATCGAGGAGCTCTCTTTCATAGAAGCAATCGAGCTCTCCAACTTCGGTGCGAAAGTGATCTATCCACCCACCATCTTCCCGGTTTACCACAAGAACATACCCATCCGGGTAAAGAACACCTTCCGCCCGGAGTGCGAGGGTACATTGATCCGCAACATCGCCCCCGACCCCAACGGACAGATCATCAAGGGAATTTCTTCCATCAATGACACGGCACTGATCACCATTCAGGGTCTCGGCATGGTGGGTGTGATCGGTGTCAACAAACGGATCTTCTCTACCCTGGCCGACTACGGTATCAGCGTCTTCATCGTTTCACAGGCCTCATCTGAAAACAGTACCTCCATAGGTGTCCGCACACAGGATGCCACGACTGCCCAGAAGGTGCTCAACAAGGAGTTTGAACATGAGATCACCATGGGCAGCATCAATGAGATCATCATCGAGTATGAACTGGCTACCATTGCCATCGTGGGTCAGAACATGAAACATGTACCGGGGATCGCCGGCAAGTTCTTCGGCGCACTCGGCAGGAATGGCATCAGTGTCGTGGCACTGGCACAGGGTGCCGGAGAAACCAACATCTCCTGCGTTATATCCCGGGCAGACCTTAAAAAGTCGCTCAACGTCATCCACGACTCCTTCTTCCTCTCTCCATACCAGGAGCTGAACCTCTTCGTCGTCGGAACCGGTACCGTGGGCAGCCACCTGTTGGAGCAGATCAGACAGCAACAACTGACACTGAAAGAACAGAACAAGTTGCGTATCAACATCGTCGGCATCGCCAACGGACGCAAAGCGCTCTTCACCCGCGATGGTATTCCACTCGAGGGGTATTTTGACAACCTGATGGAACATGGTGTCAAGAGCTCTCCGGATCTGATCCGCAATGAGATCCTGAAGATGAATATCTTCAACTCGGTTTTCGTGGACTGTACCGCCAGTCCGCTGATCGCAGAAATATATGATGAGCTGATGGCAAGAAACGTATCGGTGGTCACCGCCAACAAGATTGCCGCCTCATCGGCTTACCACAACTATCAACATCTGAAGGAGACAGCCCGCAAGAGTGGTGTCAAGTTTCTGTTCGAAACCAACGTGGGAGCGGGATTGCCAATTATCAACACAATGAACTCGCTCACCAACTCGGGCGACAGGATCGTGAAGCTGGAAGCAGTGCTCTCCGGTACACTCAACTTCATCTTCAACACACTCAGCGAGGAGGTACCTTTCAGCAAAGCCATTCACATGGCTGTGGAGGCCCAGTTCGCCGAGCCCGACCCGCGTATCGACCTGAGCGGACTGGACGTGACCCGCAAGCTGGTGATCCTCTCACGTGAAGCGGGGTCACATATTGAACAGTCGGATGTGGTGAAAAAGCTCTTCGTACCGCAACAATATTTTGAAGGAAGCCTTGAGGAGTTCTGGCAGACCATCTCCCAGTTGGATTCCGTTTTCGAAGAACGTCGCAGGGAGCTTGCCAGAGAAGAGAAGAAACTCCGTTTTGTAGCCTCCTACGACAATGGAAGGTGCGAAGTAGGGTTGCGTGAGGTGGAGAAAGGCCATCCCTTCTACGACCTGGAGGGAAGCAACAACATCATCATGATCACCACCGAGCGTTACAACGAATACCCCATGGTGATCAAGGGATATGGCGCCGGTGCGAACGTTACCGCCGCTGGTGTCTTTGCCGATATCATTTCCATTGCTAACATCCGCTAATATGTCACACAAAACAATCATCATACTGGGCGACGGGATGGCCGATGAACCTATTCCTGTACTGGGGAACAAGACAACGCTGCAGGCAGCGAATACACCCTACATGGACCTGCTGGCCCTTAAGGGCAGAAACGGACTGTTGCATACGGTACCCGACGCCTTTGCACCCGGCAGCGAGATTGCCAATCTCTCGGTGCTGGGTTATGACCTGCCTGCCGTGTTCGAGGGAAGAGGGGTACTGGAAGCAGCCAGTATGGGGGTGGAGATATACCCCGGTGAGCTGGCCATGCGTTGCAACCTGGTCTGCATTGAGGGAGAACAGCTGATCAACCACTCTGCCGGGCACATCTCCAGCGAAGAGGCAGAAGAGCTGATTGTTTTCCTGAACGAGAAGCTGGGTGACGAGACTTTCCGCTTCTACCCGGGTGTCTCCTATCGTCATCTGTTGAAGATGCAGGGAGGTGACAAACGAATCGAGTGTACTCCACCGCACGACATCCCTGAACATCCCTTCCGTCCCCACCTGATCAGAGCTTCCCACCCGGATGCCGAAGCTACCGCCGAGGCGCTGAACAGGCTTATTCTGACATCGCAAGAGCTGTTACGCAATCATCCCGTGAACAGGAAAAGAATTGCCGAGGGCAAGCATCCTGCCAGCAGCATCTGGCCCTGGTCTCCCGGCTATCGCCCTCAGATGCAACCGCTGAGCGACATCTACCCCATTCG
>JAAZLV010000044.1 GCA_012799155.1 Bacteroidales bacterium
GCAGTGGTGTTCCCCAGCGCATCCAGGGCATCGGTACGCTTGCGTACTTCAGGCCCGAGACCGCTCATCTCGGCATTGCCCCCCGCATTGTCGGCAATGGGTCCATATGCATCGGTAGCCAGCGTGATACCCAGGGTGGAGAGCATCCCCACCGCCGCGATGGCGATGCCATAGAGTCCCATGCTAAGGTTCTCCGCGCTCATCATCTGCGCCACGTCGAAGCGGATGGCCGACAGGTAGGAGATCAGGATGGCCACAACGATCGTAACCACCGGAATCACGGTAGAGATGAAGCCGTTTCCCATTCCGGCGATGATCACCGTGGCAGGACCTGTCTTTGCACTCTCGGCGATCATCTGGGTGGGACGGTAGGAGTGTGACGTGTAATACTCTGTGCCCTGCCCGATGATGATTCCTGCAACCAACCCTGCGATTACGGAGAAGGAGAGACCCACCCAGTTGCTGAAGCCCAGCAGGTAGAGGATGCCGAAAGTGGCGCCGGCAATCAGCACAGCACTCACATTGACACCCCTGTTGAGTGAATCCATCAGTTGCTTCACCGACGCTTTCTCGCCTGTACGCACCAGGAAGATGCCGATGATGGAGAGAAAAACACCGATGGCAGCGATGATCATAGGGGCAAAGACCGCCTTGAGCTGCATCTCCGGGTTAAGGACATAGGCTGAGGCACCCAGTGCCGCCGTGGAGAGGATGGAACCACAGTAGGATTCATAAAGGTCGGCACCCATACCGGCCACGTCTCCCACGTTGTCACCCACATTGTCGGCGATGGTGGCGGGATTGCGGGGATCATCCTCCGGGATGCCCGCCTCTACCTTGCCCACCAGGTCGGCACCCACATCGGCCGCCTTGGTATAGATACCTCCTCCCACGCGTGCAAAGAGTGCCTGTGTGGAGGCACCCATGCCGAAGGTGAGCATTGTAGTGGTGATCATCACCAGCTTGTGGCCGCTCGCTTCATCTTCAATGAAGTGATCGAGCACCAGATACCACACCGAGATGTCGAGCAGGGCTAACCCTACTACCACAAGGCCCATCACTGCTCCCGAGCGGAATGCAATTTGCAATCCGCTGTTGAGCGACCGCTGCACTGCATTTGCTGTGCGGGCTGAAGCATAGGTGGCGGTCTTCATCCCGAAGAAGCCGGCAAGTCCGGAGAAGAAACCACCGGTAAGAAAGGCAAATGGAACCCAGTTGTTTTGCAACCCAAAGAAAGCCATCACTCCAAAGAGGATGGCCAGCACCACAAAGACCACCGTCACCACTCTGTATTGCTGAGAGAGGTAGGACATTGCTCCTTCCCGCACATAGCGGGCGATGGCAACCATTTTTTCTGTTCCCTCGCTTTCACGCATCATCTGCTTGAAAAAGTAGAGGGCAAATAACAATGCAACCACTGAGGCTGCCGGTACGAGATAAAAGTAATTCACGGTGTTTCTATTTTAAATTGATTGATCTCATCCAAAAGCATCACGCCAATAGACAGGTTATTTCTCGCACAAAGATGTGGAAATTATTTAAAAAATAAAAAAAAATGTGCGAAATTAGCAATTGTGTAAATGATTGTATGGGGAACATTTTTTTTGTTTATTGGAAATTATTCGTATTTTTGTGATTTTACGAATGAAAAGAACGCCAATTACCTTTAGAGATAACTGAATTGACAGAGGAGTAGTGTGAAGTGTTTCACACATGGTAAGGCACAAGAGCTTCATAGGAACATTTTCTCCGATTTCGTTTAGACAATCAATTCCGATTATACAATATCAGAAATAACATGGTGAAGAATCACTTTTTCAAGAGCGACAAAAGTCCGAAAAACATTCAAATAAAAAAGGACATCATCTCCCATTTCATCAATTCGGGCAACGATACAATTGCTGAATTGGCCAAGGAACTCGACTTGAGTGTACCCACCGTCACCAAGTTCATCGGTGAACTAACCGATCAGGGATTGATTTCCGAATTCGGGAAGATACATACCCCCGGTGGCCGTCATCCCATTGTATATGGACTGAAACCCGCCTCCGCATACTTTATTGGAGCTGATATGAGTCGCCACCATCTCAACATCGCCTTGATGGATTTCACCGGCAGGATTGTCGACTATGAGATGGGTATCTCCTATACCTACGAGAACACTCCCGAATCGTTCGACCAGCTCTGCAGTCATCTGCAGAAATTCATCGACAAGACAGGAGAGATGAAGCGCAAGATCTATCACATCAACCTGAACATCTCCGGTAGGGTAAATCCGGAAACAGGGTATAGTTTTAGCAGCTTTTACTTCAGCGAAGAACCTATCAGCGAGATCCTCTCCGAAAAGCTCCACTTTCCTGTGAGCATTGACAATGACACCCGAGCAATGGCTTATGGTGAGTTCATGAAAGGGGTGGTTGAAAATGAGAAAAACGTCATCTTCGTTAACTTGAGTTGGGGACTTGGAATCGGCATCATCATAGACGGCAAGCCCTATTACGGCAAATCAGGTTTTTCAGGCGAGTTCGGTCACTTCCCCATCTACGACAATGAGATCATCTGTCATTGCGGAAAGAAAGGATGTCTTGAGACCGAAGCATCGGGCCTTGCCATACACCGTGCTGTCAAAGAGAGGATCAAACAGGGAGAAAGCAGTATCCTCACCCAAAAGGTAAAGGACCTGAATCAGCTCACCCTGACCAATATCATAGAAGCTACCAACAACGAAGATCCACTCTGCATAGAGATTGTGGAAGAAGTAGGTTACAAATTGGGCAGATACATTGCAGGGCTGATAAATATCTTCAATCCCGAGCTGGTAGTGATAGGCGGACAGGTAGCTGATACTGAAGGCTTCATCATGCTTCCCATCCGCAGCTCAATTAAAAAGCATTCACTCAATCTGGTGAACAAAGACACGCAAATTGTCACCTCAAAATTGAAAAACAAAGCCGGCATCGTTGGTGCCTGCATGATTGCACGTAGCAGGCTGTTTTCTGAATAAGTGTTAATTTATCACTTATGTCCACCCCTTAGTGTCATTTTCTCATTTTTTCCTCTATTTTTGCGGGACATTAATTTTTGATTACAATGGGAAAAGAACATTTTGAAACATTACAGTTACATGCGGGGCAGGAATCTGACCCGGTAACGGGTGCAAGAGCTGTACCTATTTATCAGACTACAGCATTTACATTCAAGAGCGCCGAGCATGGCGCCAACCTCTTCGGGTTAAAAGAGTTCGGCAATATCTACACCCGACTGATGAACCCGACCACCGATGTATTTGAGAAACGTATGGCAGCCCTTGAAGGGGGTGTGGCGGCAGTTGCCACCTCTTCGGGACAGGCAGCCCAGTTGCTGGCCATTCACAATCTGGCCGAAGCAGGTGACAACATTGTCTCCTCATCTTTCCTCTACGGAGGCACCTACAATCAGTTCAAAGTGGCCTTCAAACGAATGGGTATTGATGTACGCTTTGCCGACGGCGACAATGTTGATAGCATCGCCTCACTAATTGACGAAAAGACAAAGGCTATATACCTGGAGACCATTGGTAATCCGGAATACAACATACCCGATTTTGAAGCCATCGCACAGGTGGCAAAAGCGAATCAGATTCCCCTGATCGTAGACAACACCTTCGGACAGGGAGGGTATCTCTGCAATCCCTTTGAATGGGGAGCCAACATCGTATTGCACTCCGCCACCAAATGGATTGGCGGACACGGTACCTCCATGGGAGGCGTGGTGATTGACGGGGGCAACTTCAACTGGGGTAACGGCAAATTTCCGATGTTCAGTGAACCTTCTGAAGGATATCACGGCCTCAATTTCTGGGAAACCTTTGGCGAAGGATCTCCATTTGGAAACATAGCTTTTGCCATACGTTGCCGTGTGGAGGGCCTGAGGGATCTGGGACCTGTGAACAGTCCATTCAATACCTTCCTCCTGTTACAGGGTATCGAGA
>JAAZLV010000306.1 GCA_012799155.1 Bacteroidales bacterium
AATCGTCGGCAGAGAGATCAAACAGGGAAGCTTCTATCTGCGATTTTACCACCTCGAAATGTTTTTCCGATTCTCTCTCCTCCAGTACCTCACCAATACAGAAGATGGGGGTCAGTCCGTTGGCAAGTGCCAGCAACACCTTTTCCTTGAGAAGCTCCGGCGTCTCGTGGTAATAGGCGCGACGTTCGCTGTGACCCAGGATCACATAGTTGGCACCAGTAGAAGCGATCATCTCAGCCGACACCTCACCGGTATAGGCTCCAGAGGCCTTGTCGGCACAATTCTGAGCAGCAACGCCAATTGTACTACCGGCAACAGCTTCTACTACACTTGCCAGGTGAATAAACGGTGTACCTACAATCACATCGCAGTTCACCTTTTTACCCTTCAAGGCATCATTCAGTTCCTTGGCAAGTGCCACTCCTTCCTGCAGGTTCTTGTTCATCTTCCAGTTACCTGCCACAATGTTTTTTCTCATATTCTTACTTTTATTTAAATGTTACGATTCACAATTCTTCTTGATATCAATTAGACACTTCCCTGTCTGCGCTCTCCTGCAGCACCGCTTCTTCTCTCCACTATCTTAAGGGCAAGCAATGGTATGAGCAAGAAAAGCGAGATCAGCATCAGACGCATCATGTGTCTTGTTTGCATGTCGCCCTGTTGTACCATCCCCGATTCTTCCATTTGGAGACCATCGGGCAACGGATCAGGCAAACGGCTGTCGTCCCACTTGTTGATGACAACCCCCTCCTTTAGAAGCATCAATCCCGGATTTGACCGCACCATCGTCTTTAGAACCTTTTCATCTGCGATAGCAAACCGGAAGCCTGTACGTTGCTGTTCTTCCCAGCTATCAATGACCTCTGGAGGTGATGAAGTGACCAGATAAAAGGGATAACCTCTCTCTAGTGCAAACTGATGAAGGGCCCTAAACCGATCCAGGTGTGTTTGTTTAATCTCTTCGAGTGAATATGTGATCATAAGGAAGAGCCATTCCGTTTCATGTAAAAGTTCCTGGGTGATGTCACCCTCGGCTTTCAATGAACCGTTCATCTCATCCTCCTTGATCAATGTAAGGGCAAAATCTTCGATGGCAGGCTTCACTCCTTCACGTACCAAACGGTTGCGCATATCCACGTAGTGCCAGGTGCTATCGTTCCAGGGGTAATCCTCTTCCGTGAACTCCTTTTCCACGCCATCCTTGCTATAAATGAAGATCGTCTCATACACATCTGCCAGCTCCGGCTCCACCTCCATCTGCTCCGGAATGGAAGCACCAATATGAAAGGGACGGAAATCGAACAGCGGCAACCGGTTGAGGTTGTGCATGGCAAACAGTAAGCCATACAGCACGACGAAACAAGCAGCGAGGGATGCCATACGTCCCCTGAAGAGTGGAATGATTTTTTTTTGATTGAAGAAGAGCAGTAGCAATGCTGCCGACAGCAACAGGTTCTTCCAGAAGGTCTCCCAGTTGCTGATCTTGTAGGCGTCACCAAAACAACCGCAATCTTCCACCGGATTGGTAAGTGCTATCCAGAGCGTTAACGGGGTGAAGAAGAGCAAAAAAAGCATGATCAGTCGCAACGTTGCTTTGCGGTACAATCCGAGCAACAGTAACATACCCAGTGTGAATTCACCCACCACCATCACCAGTGAGAGAGGTAATGAAAGAGACATCAGCTGTGTCAGCCCCATCTCAATCAGGTAATCGTCAATCTTATAAGCAGTACCGAGCGGATCAACAGCTTTGACGATACCCGAGAATGTGAAGAGTCCCCCCACAAGCAGGCGGGCAATCATCACCAGACGACGATTAATATCCTTTATACTCCACAGCAACTTCATGCGCTTTCCTCTCCGAAATGAAGTTTGATCAGCCCGAAGATGGCGTAGTTGATCATATCCATATAGTTGGCATCCACCCCTTCCGAGATGAGGGTTTGTCCCATGTTGCTCTCTATTTCCTTAGTGCGGTAGATCTTCATCAGAATCAGATCAGTATAAGAGCTTATACGCATGCTTCTCCAAGCCTCATCATAATCATGATTTTTAGCTCCCATCAGTGCTTTCACCTTATGCAGATACTCATCATAGAGGGCAAGTGCCCGATCGACATCCATGTCGATGCTGTCGGCATAGCCCAATTGAAGTTGTATCAGTCCGATGATACCGTAGTTGACGATACCGATGAACTCGGGGAAGATACCCTCCTCCACACGACTCTCCCGCTTTACCTCCAGCGAACGGATCCTGTTGGCTTTGATAAAAATCTGGTCGGTTACCGATTCCGGGCGCAATATTCGCCAGGAAGCACCATAATCGGTGAGCTTCTTCGAGAAGATCTCACGGCAGAGCGCCGTTACTTCATCAAACTGCTGATTGGTTGCATCCATCAT
>JAAZLV010000307.1 GCA_012799155.1 Bacteroidales bacterium
TCACCAAAGAAATTACGCACAATATAGGCATACATTGTATTTTCCAACAACTCTGCCGACTCCTGCAGGTAGTATGGCCGCCTGCGGATACCATTATTATCGGCAAAACTGACCAGGTTTAACAGAAGTGGTTGCTGCTTTAGGTATCGGTAGAGTTCTTCCCAATTATCAAAGTGGCTGAGCTTCTCCCTGTTCATGTCAGAATAAAGCATCGCATATCGTTCATCCAACCTATTGTTTACAATCTGATTGTAGTAGGGGTTGATACCGGTAGTGTCTCGTGCCACAAAGATATCTGGCATGATCCCGCCCCCCCCGTATACTGTTCTGCCACCGATTGTCTGGTAAGGAGTCAAGTGATTCGACACGGTATCCACATTGACATAATCTCCTTCCAGGTAACGATTGATGGCATCCATTTCATACTCGGCATATTTCCCTTTCTCATATCCCCGCTGAATAGATCTACCTGAGGCTGTGTAATAGCGCGCAACAGTCAAACGAACTGCTGATCCGTCGGGGAAGTTGCGTTGACTCTGCACCAACCCCTTACCAAAGGAGCGGCGACCGAGGACCAGTCCACGGTCATGATCCTGAATGGCTCCGGCAAAGATCTCACTTGCAGAAGCACTCAACTCATCTATCAACACCACCACATCATCATCCTGACAGGTACCTGATCCGTTTGCATAATTATCGCTGCGAGGGAAGCTACGTCCTTCAGTATAGACGATCAGATCCCCTTTGTGAAGGAATTCATTGACCATGGCAACCACAGTTTCAAGCGATCCCCCCACGTTTCCCCGCAGGTCGATAATGAAAGCTGTAGCTCCCTGATTCTTTAACTTGGAAATGGCTGAGATAAATTCACTAAAGGTCTGAAATCCGAAGTTCTTACCCAGTTTGATAAGTCCTACCTCTTCCGATACCATATAAGCAGCATTGATACTATTCATCGGTATGTCGCCGCGAGTGACGGTAATCTCTCTCAACTGTTCTTCCTGCTCCCGACGTATTCCCAGTTTCACCTCTGATCCTTTTTCACCACGGAGGATTTTCAGCACATCCTCATTGTGCAGGTTGCTTCCCGTAACGAGACTGTCATCCACCATGACTATCCGGTCCCATGGCATGATGCCTGCCGCTTCCGAGGGACCTCCCTGTACGATTCCGGTAACGACGATGGTATCTCGCAAGAGATAGAAGGTGACACCAATACCGGAGAAATGACCCTCCATATCCTCGTTCACCTGTTTCATATCGGCAGCAGAGATATATTCTGAATGGGGATCCAGTTCCTGGATTATATTGGGCAGTGCATCCTCCACCATTTGTCGCATGTTGACAGTATCAACGTACGATTCACGAATATAGCTCATGACTGCATCGATCTTGCCTGACCCATCAACCCTGCCTGAACGACCAAACTGGCCGTATTTGCTGCCGATGAAAATACCCAGTGCAATACCAATCCCAATCCAAAGGGGCAGCCATGTTCTCAACTTCTTCTCTGCATCCATCTATATTAACCTTTATCTTTCTCAGGTTCTACTGCAACCAGTTCTATACCTGCTCTCTGCAACAATTCAATGCCATCGCTCAACCTGTATGCATCCGCATACACTACACGTTTGATGCCGGCTTGAATGATCAGCTTGGCACACTCAATACATGGGGATGAAGTAACATAGAGTGCTGCTCCCTCACTACTGTTGCCCGAACGAGCAACCTTGGTGATGGCATTCGCTTCGGCATGCAGTACATAAGGCTTGGTCACATTCGACTCATCTTCACACACATTTTCAAATCCTGATGGCGTGCCATTGTACCCGTCGGAGATGATCATCTTATCCTTTACCAGTAGTGCTCCCACTTTCCTGCGCTTGCAATATGAGTTCTCCGACCAAATAAATGCCATGCGCATGTAACGCCGGTCGAGCAGTTCCTGTTTGTCCTCCGTTTGATTCATCACCTGATTAAATTGCTTTAAGACTCATATCCAAACTCTTGACCGAGTGGGTTAGGGCTCCCACTGAAATGAAATCAACACCCGTCTCGGCATAGCTTCGGATAGTGTCGAAGGTGATGCCACCTGATGATTCCAGTTCTACGCTCCCCCCCACAAGATCAACGGCCTCACGTGTCTTCTCAGGTGTGAAGTTGTCGAGCATGATACGGTCAACACCACCCAGCAACAGCACTTGCTTTAATTCTTCAATGCTTCTCACCTCAATTTCGATCTTGAGCTTCCTGTTTTGTTTGAGAAGGTAAGCCTGTGCTCCACGAATGGCCTGCTCAATGCCCCCGGCAAAATCGACATGGTTGTCCTTCAACAGGATCATGTCGAAAAGGCCGATACGGTGATTCACGCCACCCCCTATCTTCACAGCCTGCTTTTCGAGCATGCGCATCCCGGGTGTGGTCTTACGCGTATCAAGTACCTTGGCTTTGGTTCCCTCCAGAAGCTTCACATATTCGCGTGTGATTGTGGCAATACCACTCATGCGCTGCATGATGTTTAACACCAATCGTTCGGTTTGAAGAATAGATTGAATCTTACCCTTGACGAGAAATGCCTCATCACCGGGATTCACAGACTCCCCATCACCGATGAAAACCTCCATGTGTAGGGTCGGGTCAAACTGATGAAACACTTCTTGGGCCACCTCTACGCCGGCCAACACCCCCTTCTCCTTAATCAGTAGTCTTGAAGCACCCACAGCATCGGATGGAATACTACAAAGGGTAGTATGATCCCCCTCACCGATATCTTCGGCAAAAGAGAGTTGAATAAGTTGACGGATCAAATCCTTTTCTTCCATATTTGATTGAAATAGGGGTGTCGGACAATTAACACTCAACCCACCCCTTTTGTTATAAATTCACTAAAAATCTATACAAAAATAGGAAATAAACAGTTACATTTGCCCTCATTAGTTGCTTTTTTCCCACTGATGAGACATTTATTCTTCATTTGTGGCATTACTTTTGTGAAAACTGGTAGTCAACCCCATACAACAAGCCAGAAGAACCATGTATTTGGCACTTTAATTTCAAACATGTAAATGAAAGTAATTCTGCTTTCGGTCGGCAAAACCGACCATCCATTGTTGTCACAGATCATTGAAGAGTATTGCAAGAGAGTGAATTTCTACATACCCTTTGAAATGAAAAATGTAGCTGACCCGAAGAACAGGAAGAACCTGTCGGAAAAAGAACAAAAGAGTGAGGAAGCGGCACTGCTGTTGAAGGCACTGCAACCCTCCGACCAGGTGGTACTGCTGGATGACAAGGGGAAACAATTCAGATCGGTAGAGTTTGCCCGTTACTTGGAGAAGAAGAACCACACGGTGCCCAGGCAGCTTGTCTTCGTAGTAGGTGGCCCTTATGGTTTCGCTCCTGAGATGTACGATCGGGCAAGCGACACCATCTCACTGTCAAAAATGACCTTCACACATCAAATGGTAAGGCTTATTTTCACTGAGCAGCTCTATCGAGCGATGACCATTATACACAATGAACCCTACCACCATGAATAAGTTTTTTTTACTCCTCATGCTACTGATGATCAGCAATAGCATTCTCCCTCAGCAACAGATCGCCGGCAGCTGGGAAGGTAAGATGCTGATTAACAACAACTCCTTGCGGATACGATTTCACATTGAGGTGAATGATACTGTTTACAGTAGCAGGATGGACAGTCCCGATCAGGGAGCGTTTGACCTGCCCACTACTCGCACTTCCTTTCGCGACAACAAGTTGGAAATCATTGCCTCCGGCCTGGGACTCTTTTATCGTGGCACTCTCGGACAGGATACAATTTCAGGCACTTTCAATCAGGGTGGGATTGCACTGCCTCTCATGCTTTACAGGATTGAACAACCAATAGTGTTACGTCCGCAGACACCCCTGGAACCACTTCCCTACCATTCGGAGGAGCTATTGATACCCACA
Source organism: Bacteroidales bacterium (assembly GCA_012799155.1). GTDB lineage: Bacteria > Bacteroidota > Bacteroidia > Bacteroidales > Dysgonomonadaceae > Proteiniphilum. Next base: position 3,955 of record JAAZLV010000307.1, read on the forward strand.
GGCGAAGATGAAAGGGTACTGGGTGCCACGCTGACACTTCCAGACGGGGAAGGACCCTTTCCGGCCATAGTGTTGATTGCGGGCAGTGGTGCAAACGACCGCGATGAAACGGTATTTGGCCACAAACCTTTCTTTGTAATCTCCGACCATCTCACACGCTTGGGATTCGCAGTACTGCGTTATGACAAACGGGGTGTCGGGGCTTCAACTGGCAATTTCAGCAAAGCAACGGTAGAGGATTTCATTGTTGACGCAAAAGTGGTTGTAGACTACCTCAAACTACAGGAAGTAATAGATCCTGACCGTATCGGTCTGCTGGGGCACAGCGAGGGCGGTCTCGTAGCCTCCATGCTGGCTGCGGACAACAGTGACATCGGGTTCGTTGTGTTGATGGCAGCACCCGGCACAACCGGCATGGAGATTGTGCTGGATCAGAATGAGATCTCGCTACTGCACCAAGGTGTCGAACCTGAAACGATAGAGGAACTACAGAAACTAAACAGAGAGACCTTCGGCATGCTGCTTGAATGGAAAGGAACGGAAGAAGAGCGTACTACCTTGCGTGACCAGCTCTCTCGTTTCTGGGACCGGCTGCCGCTGCTCATCCGCATGAAAACAAACAAAGATTCATTCCTGAGAAACCAATTCAATGGGCTGATCTCACCCGGATATCTTAGTTTCCTTCGGAGTGATCCTTCACAACACCTTGAAAAGGTAACCTGTCCACTGCTGGCACTCAACGGTGAGAAAGACACCCAAGTGCCGGCCGAAAAAAATATTGCGGCAATCTGTAGGGCATTGGAAAACGCCGGCAACAAAAATGTGGAGAGTATAATCTTCCCCGGTCTGAACCACCTCTTTCAGGAAAGCCTCACGGGACAAGTTGATGAATATGCAAAATCGGATCAGACAATCGCACCGGTAATGCTAAACGAGCTGGGTGAATGGCTTAAAAAGATTGCATATCCCCCCACCTCAAACGAAGAAATAATTACAACAGATGAATAAACAAAAGACTATCCTTACAATCCTCTGGATCCTCATTGCACTTGTTACCGCCGCCAGTGTGACGTCATTGATCATCTTCCCACAATGGAAAGGTATCTTTTTTGCTGGCATGGGTGGCTTTCTGATCCTGAATCTGCTGATCTCGATGTTCTTTATCCGTAAGAACTTACGCAATTAATCTGACAGGCCAAACTCAAAGTGGAGCTGGTCCAGGATCTCCTGCTCATAGGGATCCGTTGAATCGTTGAAGCACGCCACCTTTTGTAACACATCCTCTCTATTCCTCTCGGAGAGGCGACCGTGATATTTCAGCACATTCAGTGCAGCCTGACGCAACAACATCGATTCACTTTTCAAATCTGAGACTGCACGCTCCAGGATAAGTTCACTCTCCACCATCTCCAGCGAGGGAGCACGCGTGATGCAGAGGCGGGCAAAAAGCCAGTAACCAGTAGCACGTATCTCCTCAATTTCATTGACAATCCACAGGTTCACTAATTCTCCAGCAAAGGAGATTTGCTGGAAGAGATTACGGCAGGCCTGTTCACGAATCTCCTGATTGGTGATGGAGACAACCCAACGGTCGGCGGCATCAGAAGTGAAACGGTCGACAGGATAGAGTAGCGTGGCAAGGATCTTAAGTTCACGCACATCCTCTTTCCAGAGCGTTTCTGCCAACATTACATCAGGTACATAGCGTAAAGCGATCTCCCTGATACGCATCAGGTCCACACCGAAATTCATCCGGTAATGTACCCCCTTTTCACGCATACTGGTTGCTGCTATTCCATTCATGGATAATCGCAAGTCGTTGCGTATGCTTCTAATAATTGTCTCCATCGTCACATCTTTTAGTTCTGGAGTGCAAAATTAACAGAAAGTAGCTTGATACAATCTGATTTCCTCAAATTTCATTACATTTGCATTTGTACCACATAAAAACCTTTTCCATTATGAGACTATTACTGATCAGCAATTCCACCAACCCTGGCGAGTCCTATCTCGATTATCCCAAAAATCATATCCGCGAGTTTCTTGGAGACAAACCCATGAATGCCCTTTTCATTCCATATGCAGCTGTTACTTTCTCTTATGATGAATACGAGGAGAAAGTAAACAATCGGTTTGCAGAGATTGGGCACCATGTCACCAGTATCCACCGATATATCAACCCCATTGAAGCCATTGAGAATGCCGATGCGATTGTGGTGGGTGGCGGGAACACCTGGCAACTTGTTAAGATGCTGCAAGAGAAGGGACTGATGAAGATAATCCGTAAAAAAGTGAAAAAAGGTACTCCATATATAGGATGGAGTGCCGGCTCTAACATCGCCTGCCCAACGCTGCGTACCACCAACGACATGCCTATCGTGGAGCCGTTAAAGTTCAAGACACTGAAACTGGTTCCATTCCAAATCAACCCCCACTACCTGGACGACAATCCTGCCAACCATGGCGGGGAGACAAGGGAAACACGCATCAGGGAATTTATTGAGGTGAACAGGGAGACCTATGTGGTAGGACTCCGCGAGGGCACCATGTTACTCCTCGAGGAGGATGAACTGGTGCTGATGGGCAACAGGAAAGCTCGCATCTTCTATTATGGAGAAGAGCCACTCGAACTGACCAATGAGGATGACTTCAGTTTCCTGCTTCGGTAATCCTGTTTAAGATTTCCGCCAAAGAGTTTCCATATCTTCCAATGAACGACCTTTTGTCTCAGGCACCATCTTCCAGACGAAGAGTGCAGACAAGAGAGCCATCAACCCGTAAAACCCATAGGTCACCCCACCACTGAATTCCATCATTGCAGGATAGGTGGAAGAGATCAGGTAGTTGGCAAACCACTGGAATGCGACCGCAATGGCGACTGCCTGACCTCTTATTCGGTTAGGGAAGATCTCGGAGATTAACACCCAACAGATGGGCCCCCACGACATCATGAAAGAAGCGGTGTAGATAATGATGAAGACCAATGTGGAAATACCAATCACATCGTTGAATGAGAGCGCAGAGATTGCAAACATACCGATGGCCATTCCGATGGAGCCTGTAATCAACAACGGCTTACGCCCCCACTTGTCAACTGTCATGATGGCGAAAACGGTAAACACCACATTCACCAGCCCCATGATGATTGTCTGAAGCATCGATGCATCCTTGGCAGCACCCATGCTTTCAAAAATGCGCGGTGCATAATAGAGTGCAACATTGATTCCAACAAACTGCTGGAAAACAGAGAGCAGGATACCAATGATGATCACCTTTTTTCCGTAGGAGAGGATGCGTACTTTTGTCTGGCTACCCAGCGAACGTTTGATATCATCCATGATCTCTCCTGCACGTTGCATTGTGCCGTTCACCTTTGTCAACACCACCAGGGCAGTATCCTCTCTTTTGCGGAGAGCCAGGTATCGGGGAGATTCCGGTACCATGAGCAACAAAAGGCCGAAGAGCAGTGCCGGTATTGCTTCCGATCCAAACATATAACGCCATCCCACACTGTTGATCCAATCCACTGTCTGGCCCTTGGCGATACCCCAGTTCACAAAATAGACCACCAACATTCCGAAGATGATGGCAAACTGGTTGAAGGAGACAAGCCTGCCCCGAATATGAGCCGGTGATATCTCACTGATGTACATGGGAGCCACAGCAGATGCCAGACCAACCCCAATCCCTCCGAGAATACGATAAAGGTTGAAAGTAATCAGCAGGGCTATCGAGGGTTCACCCTCCGGAAAGAAGAGTGCTTCGGGATATGCAGAGCCCAGTGCCGAAAGAAAGAAGAGTACAGCTGCAAGACGAAGGGTTCCCCTTCTGCCTATTCTGTTTGAGAAAAAACCTGATATCGCACCACCCAGGATGCACCCAATCAATGCACTCGACACAGTCGCTCCATGAATCCAGGTGCTTAGACCCAGGGGTTCAATCAGAAAGGCCTGTATCGACTTCTCCGCACCCGAGATAACGGCTGTGTCATATCCAAAAAGCAGTCCACCCAAGGTGGCTACCAATGTAATGGCAAAAATGTAAGTTTTGTTGTACGAGCTGTTCATGGTTTGAAAATATGTTTGTTACGCTCCCTGCATGAAATATTATCAGGGATGCAGGTTTTATAAAGGATGAAGTCCTGATAACGTTTTCTTATCAGGACTTCATCATGTTTCAAGGTACTCGGAGCGGGACTTGAACCCGCACAACCGTTATGGTCACAAGATTTTAAGTCTTGCGTGTCTACCATTCCACCATCCGAGCAGACCTGGAGCGGAAGACGGGACTCGAACCCGCGACCCCGACCTTGGCAAGGTCGTGCTCTACCAACTGAGCTACTTCCGCAATAATTTTGACCTTAATAAAAGCAACCCGGCATCACTTCACCGGATACTTTGCCCAAATCAATTTTCATTTTTAAAGCGACTGCAAATGTAAACAGGTTTATCCGGTTTACAAAGTATTTCCCCCATATTTTGGCAGTAATCTGCCAAAATATAATGGGTGAGCAACTATATCTCATCTACTGCAAGCTTCTCCTGTGCCGACTTCATTGCCAGTTTCTTGGCATATCCAATGAAAAAACCGGTGAGGAGCAGATTGAGACACATCGCCAATACGGAGATGATCAGCAATACACCACTCATATGATAACCAATAGCAATGAAGAGCACGCCTGCACCCACCTCACCACGTGTGAACATCCCAATGGAGACGGCGAGCCGTTCGTCCAGTTTCCGATCGCGGTAAAATGCCATTGGGAAGAGTTTTCCCAGGTTGGATATGAGCGTCACCATGAACACATGAAATGCTATTGTGCCCCAGGATAACATTGGAATCTGAGAGATATGTGATGCCGAATTTTCAGCCACCTCCACAAAGTCGACCCCCAGAAAAAGCGGCATACTCAAACCTACAAGCATCATAAAGAAATAGGAGATTGAGTTGGTAATCCGCACTTCAGTCTTACCCGGTTCTACTGAATGATCTGCTTTCATGATCATCCCTAGGATAAATGCCGGGAGCAGGATCTCGATGTGAATACTGCCACTCTCCCCATAAAAATGTTTTGATATCAGATAGATAGCATGAATCACTATAAATAGGAGTATAGAGAAGAGTAATATCGCCTTCCAGTCCTGGCGCAATCCAAAACTGTTCATCTTCTTCCATCCCAGCCAGATCAACAGGATAGCGACTACCAGGATTACGAACATCTGCCAACGCATTCCAATCATTAGGATCTGCAGTGGAATCATCAAAAGAATCGTATCCAGATCATCAAAGATGGCCAACACCTGAACTTTTTTGTATACCCAAGTGTAACGTAATCCGGCAGCAGCCAGCATTGTGAAGAGGATGCCGGCAGAGGTGGGTGCCGCATATCTGCTCAACAAAAAAGTCTCTTTCCAAATCTCACCACTCTTCCATATCTGCAACTCCGTGGGAGCGACGGCAAAGATATAGTAGAGTGCCACCAGTATCCAGGGAAAGGCTGCTGCACCCATCGCCACGAAATAGTCGACGGTATAGCTGCGCCATTGTTTCTTGTTGATTTCAAACTCACGCCCTACGTTGATCATTATAAAGGCGAGCGAGATATAGAGAAGACTGTCGGTAGCCGTCTTGAAAGCACCGAAGTTACTCCCCAGCAGGTGTGGTAAAATTTGTGATAATACGAGGCCTAAAACAAGTAAAAAAGAAAAAATATATACTTTTCTCATCCAAAAAGTGTTATGGTAAGTGCATTACAATCCTAAAGAAACCTAATAACGAATCAGGAAACAAAGATACAAAAAGATGACTCTTTTTTTCAAACGCGGTTGTTAAATAATCTTTTTGACACAATAACCAATCTTACGTTTAGTTGATGATTTGAAAGGTTCCATCTTTAAGTGGAATTACCCTATAGATCTGTAGTGATTCTGAGGAAGGTCCGGATACAGGGCTGCCCAATCCGTAGATCGTAACATATTGTGATTCGCAGTGGGAACAGCCTGCAGTACCGTCCTGTTTTGGGAGCACTGTAACTTGTTTGTTGTCCTCATGAGGGCAACAGCTGTCATAAGCATATATTGTCCCGTCGGCACCAGTAACTACGAGCAGGCCGGCATATCCCATCCTGTCAGATTCCACACGACGGTCATCACTCCCGTAAATCCTGTATGATAAAGGATTACGCAATTCGTGATCCATTCCGTTGAGATCGATGGTGAAATTTACGCGTGCATAGGGAATGGTGTTTCGTATGGCTTCCTCCCCACAGGAGGAAACCATCGCCACAATAAAAATCAGGAGTGATATCTTTTTAAACATTGTCTTGAAAAAATGATTCCATCTCCTTGAGGCACTCACTGCCGGATTCTATCATAATGTAGCCCCGTCGAGGATCTGGTCAATTTGCAACAGCTCCTCCTGGGTAAATGAGATGTTATCAAGTGCAACCAGGTTCTCTTCCAGTTGATCCACGTTGCGTGCTCCTACAATAAGGGATGTCACTCCCTCATCGCGCAGAGCCCAGGAAAGTGCCATTTCGGCCATTGACTGTCCACGGTTAGAAGCCACCTCATTCAGCTTCGTCACTTTTTCCACAAGCATCGATGAGACCTGTTCCCTTTGCAGGAAGCCGGCAGGATCAGCTGCACGTGAATATTCTGGAATGCCGTGCAGATACTTGTCGGTAAGGAGTCCTTGTGCCAAGGGGGAGAAGGCAATGAATCCCGATCCGAACTCACGCGTCAACCCCAGGATCTCCTGTTCCGGTTGCCGGTTGAACATGCTATACTTATCCTGAAAAATGAGACAGGGCACATCACTATCCATCAGGTAACGCATCGCTAATCGTGCTTCTTCCGGGGGATATTTAGAGATGCCCACATAGAGAGCCTTCCCGGCACGTACAATGTCTACCAGAGCCTGCATGGTCTCTTCTATCGGGGTGAAAGGGTCAAATCGATGAGAATAGAAGATATCGAAATAGTCGAGTCCTGTTCTTTTGAGGCTCTGATTGATGCTCGCCATCAGCTGTTTCCTCGAGGACCCGTCTCCGTAAGGGCCCTCCCACATCAGATGTCCCGCTTTCGAAGAGATAATCATCTCATCGCGATGTGAGGAGAGATTCTCTTTCAGGATGCGGCCAAAATTGCTCTCCGCCGATCCCGGTGGTGGACCATAATTATTGGCCAGGTCGAAATGGGTAATACCCTGTTCGAATGCATAAATGATCATTTCACGTGCAGTCTCGTAATTATCTGCAAATCCGAAGTTGTGCCACAATCCCAACGATATGAGCGGAAGTTGCAAGCCACTTTTTCCACAATAAGAATATTTCATAGTATTTCACAATTTAGGAAGTTAATCATTGCATTTTTCTTTCTATCTCAACATCACTAAGGACACTGATTACCTTCATGCCGTCAGGTGTATAACTGGGAGAGGGTAAAGCGAACAACTCACTCACCACCAGCAGCATCTCTTCAGAAGTGAGTACCCGCCCATAGGGGATGGCTGTCATACGAGCCAGTGATAGAGCCAACGCCTCACGGAGCTCATCCTTCACATCGTTGCCAGTGTGCATGCTACTGTCTATCATCGCTCGTATCAACTGTGAGGGATCGGCATTGCCAATTTCTGAGGGAATGCCTTGAATCCCGAAGCTGTGGTTACCCAAATGGCTCAATTCAAACCCCAGAGCCTCCAGATCCTCCTGAATGGAAGGCAATGCTGCCGCCTCGGCAGCGGAGAGTTCAAGCACTTCCGGGAAGAGCACCCTTTGCGAGATACCCTTACGGTTGATGATCTGTGCCAGGTATTTGTTGTACAATATTCGCACATGAGCTCTGTGCTGATCGATGATCATCAATCCCGATTTAACCGAAGTGAGGATATAGCGCTGTTTGTACTGGTAATGTTCCGGAAAGAGATCCGTTTCGGGGATGTTTCGGTTCTCTTCAGACTGACCGAACAGGTTGCCCTCTGACCGGTCCAGGTCATCTCCCACCGGTGTCTCATGCTCTGTTGTACCCTCTTTCTCTTTATTAAAATCACGATAAAGCTGCTCCCATCCCATGGAGGTTGACTTCGGTTGATAAGAACTGGATCCGTTGTGATGAAATGGATTGTAATTGGGATCCACATTCACCCTTGGCATGGATGAACTGTGTAAGGGATTAAAGACAGGAATTTCAGGAGCATCCTCACGATCAAAATCGATGCTTGGCATGGCATTAAACTTACCCAGTGATTCTCTGATGGTAACCAGTAGTATTTGCCAGAGAGCTTGTTCATTTTCAAACTTCACCTCAGTCTTGGTTGGGTGGATATTCACATCAATTGTCTCAGGATTCACCTGAAAATAGATGAAATAACTCGGCTTTTCATTGGCCGCGATCAATGGCTCAAAAGCTTGCATCACTGCCCTATGAAAATAGGGATGACGTATAAAACGGTTGTTGACAAAGAAAAACTGACTTGCCTTACCCTTTTTGGCGAACTCGGGACGAGCTACATAGCCAGTGATTTTACCGAGTGTGGTTTCTTCATTGATCTCTATCAGCTGCTGGTTGATGTTCTTACCCTCCAACTGCACAATCCGTTGCCTCGAATTGGTCTTCGGAAGATGAAGTGTCTCAATCTCATTCTCAACCAGTGTGAACTCAACATCTGGATTGACTAGTACAATCCTTTCTATTTCAGTGAAAATATTGCGGCGTTCTGTTTCGTTCGACTTCAGGAACTTGCGGCGCGCAGGTACGTTGAAAAAGATATTCTTCACAGCTATGGAAGTGCCGACGGCTGAAGCAAGAAACTCCTGTTTCTCAAGCTTTGAGCCATTGATAAACAGGCCACTGCCCAATTCATCATCCTCTCTCCGACTCTTCACCTCCACCTGAGAGATTGCAGCGATAGAAGGCAGCGCCTCGCCCCTGAAACCCATCGTGGAAAGGGCGAAGAGATCGTCTGCACTACGGATCTTCGAGGTGGCATGGCGCTCGAAGGCCATTCGCAAATCAGTAGCAGACATGCCCTTTCCATTGTCAATCACCTGTACTAAAGTCCTACCCGCATCCTTGATTACAATACGGATTTTGGTAGCTCCTGCGTCAAGGGCGTTCTCAACGAGTTCCTTCACCACCGATGCAGGGCGCTGAATCACTTCGCCGGCAGCAATCTGGTTGGCAATGGCATCGGGTAGCAGCTGAATAATGTCAGGCATTGTCAATTCAGTTTTGTTGCTAGCGCATGATCCAGAAGTAGAAAATGGCAAACAGTAGAGCAACGATCAAAATGAGTACCAGATTATTCGACAGAAAAGAGGCTTTGCCAGCCGACTCCTTCTCCTTACGTTTCCTGATGTGGCGTGTCTGAGAGACAAACTCCGACTTGAACGCTTTGGGCTCTTGTTTCGGTTCATCCGGTATTACACCCATCTCTTTTTTGATCTCAAGGACCCGTTTCTCCAACTTCTTCTTCCGAGCCTCCTCCTCCTCGTTGTAAAGGATGGGAGTGTAACCGAATTTGCGAGGTTTCCTGTTGTTGTAAAAGAAGAATGCCATAATGTATGCATGTTGTTTGATACAAAGATAGGGGATTGAGAGCGCAATGACAAATGCTGATCCCTTTAAAGGGTAATATCCTCCCGCTTGAAACGGCGTGGGCGCTCTTCGGTAGCTTCCGATGCGCGACGTGCATTACTGCGGAAGATATCATCCGGCCCAGTGGGTCGTAGATAATCGAGCCAGGCAAATCCTTCCAACCTATCTTCTCCCGCACTGAGCTGTGGTAGAGGGGTGGTCACCGCCGTAGTGGTTGACCATAGCTTCAGCCGTTTGATCTGATTGTTCTCGATGTCCATGGATAGATATGGACTTTCGGTTTTATTGAGCCCGATGATGGTACTGTCTTTTTGTTGAAGATAGTACAATGACTGTGCATTTCCCTCCACCAAAAGATGATAGAGTTCCCCATCACGAAATGAGGCGGTCATATCCTTTCCGCTCAACTGATTGTATTGGCCATCCGCATCCCTGGTCTGAATGGCAAAGGCATAATCGCTGATGACTGCTTTCTCCAGTGTCGAGTCATTGAGCAATAGGTTTATCCGGTCACCCATGATCTGGTTGTTTTCATTCCACAACACCGGATTACCGGTGAGGTAGACCATCGAGTCGCGCGAAGAGTAATGCAACGAATCACAGAGACCCTGAATGTCGGAACGGTAAAATCGCACCTGATAATAAGCCTTGATGTCTCGAAATGTAGAATCGGATTTCATCACCAACGTATCACCATGTATGTACATGCTCTCCTCCTGAGAATAATCGATGGCAAAAGCAGAATCGGTGGCCAGTCCATACTCAGTCTTCTCGTTGTAGAAACCATAATTGCCCTGGAGGATTGCTTTACGGGCTGTATCTTCGAGATACATATTGCCAAAAACCTCACCCTCTCCACTCAGGCGGTTGTAGAGGATGGTATCTCCAATCAACACCTTGGTGCCATCGTTGCTATATACCTCCGAGCGGTCCAGCAACCGGGCATCCTGGGTAACAGTATGGTACCAGCCATTGCTGGTATGGACATATCCACTGTCAGACACGATGCGCGAGGGACCCAGGATATCAGCATACTTCGACTCGGTATTGTATTTGAGCGTATCGGCATAGATGGTATAATCTTCATTGACCAACTTCACGCTGTCGCTGAAGAGTGCTATCTTCGTGTCAGGTGCATACTGTCCCCAAAATGAGGTAAGTTCATTTTCCTCATCAATCAGCATCCCACCCTCAAAGTAATATCCAAGGTTGCCTGCACGGTCGTAATCGAGACTGTCCGTAAAGAGCGTCACATTTCTATCTTCCATGCGAATATTGTTGCGAAGGCGCGCCAGGCGGCTGTTGCCCTCATAGTGCAGGTAGTCACCATATACAAAGATGGTATCACCTTGTTCCATTCGCACGTTGCTGAATGCCTCAAAAGTGTTGGTCTGCTGAAAAAGATAGGCACTGTCGCAAAACATATAAGCCCCTTCGTGAAAGAAGATCACATTACCAGTCAGGATTTCCGCTTCAAAGCCGGCACGCTTGCTCCAGAGGTCTGCCTGCCGAAGTTCAACGACCTCAGTTGCACCTACGGGTGGTGTTTGCGCCAAGGCTGACGCAATCACGATGAAAAGCATACCCATAAAAAGAAGCATGCTTTTCCTGAACCATTGTCTGTTCTCTCTGTTCATTGTCCGGAACAAAGGCTATTATTTCAACCAACCTTTGTATTTAAGTTCACATCCCTGCCAGTCGGGGTCGATGCGTACATAGGTTTGCTCAATCTTCTTCAGCAGCCATTCATCAACCATTTCCTGCTGTCGCGAATTTTCGGCCATCTGCTTGATAATCTGATAGTCATTGTTGATGTTCGCCCTGTGTCCCTCGTTGCGGGCGGTGATCCGAATCATGGCTGCCACTTGTCGTCCTTTGTCATTGAGCATGATGAAAGGTTTGGATATCTCACCTTGTTGCATTTCACCCGCAATCTTTGCAATATCCTGATTCAGCTCGTTGAGTGCAAATCGGGGCGTACCAGCATTCGCGCTCCGCTGTGAATTGTTCACCATAATCCCCTTGTTGTTGCGTGTATCCTTGTCGAAGGAGAGATAAGTAGCTGCCTCATCGAAGGTGATTTTCTTCTCCATAATCCCGTTGCGGATCGAATCAAGACGCACCAGTGCCGTATCGAGCGATTCCTGTGGCACACGTGGTTTAAGTAAGATATGCCTGAAGTTGGCCATGTCACCACGGCGCTCAATGAGCTGGATGATGTGAAAACCATACTCCGACTCTACCACGTTCGACACTTTCTTGGGATCGTTTAAGGCAAAGGCTACATTGGCAAATTCCGGCACCAGCTGCGAACGGCTCATGAAACCGAGCTCTCCACCCTTCATGGCTGAAGGATCCTCCGAATGAAGCAAGGCCAGTGTAGAAAACTCCCTTGCACCACTGTTCACCTCATCGGTGTATTCCCTGAGTCGGGCCTTCACCTTGTCGATCTCTTCCAGCGGTATCTTTGGTTCCACGGTGATGATCTGCACCTCCATCGTTGTCTGGATAAAGGGAAGACTATCTTGTGGAAGACTGTTGTAGTACTTCCTGATCTCGGAAGGGGTAAGCTGAATGCTGCCGAAATGCTTCTGCTGGACACCTTCTACCAGCTGTTGCTCGCGTATCTGCTCTCTCAGATCCTCACGAATGCCAGCGATGCTTTTGCCGTAGTACTCCTCAAGACGTTCGACCGAACCGGAGGAGGCAATGTACTCGTTGATGAGATATTCGAGTTGACGGTTTACGGCAGTCTCCTGTACTTCAATGCTGTCGAGCTTAGCCTGATCGAGAAACAACTTGCGAACAGCAAGCTGTTCGGGAATAAAGCAATAGGGATCACCCTCAATGCGTTGGTTCTGCATCAGTATCTCTTTCCTGTATTCTTCCACCTCCGATTTGAGGATGGCTTCATCGCCTACCACCCATACGATCTCGTCAATCACATTGTTTTGTGACAGCACCGGAACGACTGATGTTAGAGCCACCAGGAAGAACAATATCTGTAATGTATACTTCATAGAATCTTCTGTTAATAAAAGCATCCCAAAAGTAGTGATAATCCGCTAAGCGACAAAATAGTTTGATGGTTAAAAGTAGTTATAAGCTATGCGTGTAAGAGGTACGATCATCAATCGCAGAAAATAAAAAAATTGGGAGACATCCTGATGGACATCTCCCAATTATATGGATGATCAAGCTTATCAACCTTCAATGGCAGCCTGTGCAGCAGCCAACCGTGCGATAGGTACCCGGAAAGGCGAGCAGGAGACATAGTTCAGTCCTACGGTATGGCAGAACTTAACCGAAGAAGGCTCACCGCCATGCTCTCCACAGATACCGCACTTGAGCGTGGGCTTCACCTCACGTCCCTTGGCAACGGCCATGCGCACCAGTTGTCCAACACCGTTCTGGTCAAGAACAGCAAAGGGATCATGTTTCAAAATTCCCTTGTCAATATACATCGGCAGGAACTTGGCCACGTCATCACGGCTGTACCCGAAAGTCATCTGTGTAAGGTCGTTGGTGCCGAAAGAGAAGAAATCGGCTTCGGCAGCTATCTTGTGAGCCGTAAGTGCTGCACGTGGTATCTCGATCATGGTTCCGATTTTATACTTTACGGAAGCATTCTGCTCTGCAAACACCTGTTGAATGGTTTTCTCGATGATATCCTTTTGCGCCTTGAACTCATGTACAATACCCGTAAGAGGTACCATGATCTCAGGTTTTGCCTTGATACCCTCTTTTTTCAGATCGATGGCAGCCTCCATGATGGCACGTGTCTGCATCTCGGTGATTTCGGGATAGAGGTTGCCCAGACGACAACCGCGTAAACCGAGCATCGGGTTGGATTCCATCAGTCCCTCCACCCTGTCGTGAATGTCCTTGTATGAAATGCCCATCACTTTCGCCATCTCCATCTGACCTTTCTCATCGTGAGGCACAAACTCGTGCAACGGGGGATCGAGCAGTCGTATGGTCACGGCATGACCGTCCATCGCACGGAAGATACCTTCAAAGTCCTTCTTTTGGAGTGGCAACAACTTACCGAGTGCTTTGCGTCTACCCTCTTCGTCTTTTGCCAGAATCATCTCACGCATCGGGACAATCTTGTCTTCCTCAAAGAACATGTGTTCGGTACGGCAAAGACCTATTCCCTTTGCTCCGAAGTTGCGTGCCACAGTGGCATCGTGCGGCGTGTCAGCATTGGTACGCACATCCATCCGGGAGTACTTGTCGGCCAGCTCCATCAGTTCGGCAAAATCAGCATCCAACTCAGCGTCCTGAGTGGAGATTCTCCCAATATACACATTTCCTGTGGAACCGTCGAGTGAGATCCAGTCTCCTTCTTTCACCTCCTGTCCATTGATGGCCATGGAGCGTGACTTGTAGTCGATGATCAGGTTGTTGGCAGCAGAGACACAGCATTTGCCCATACCACGTGCCACAACGGCAGCGTGAGAGGTCATCCCGCCACGGGCAGTAAGAATACCCTGGGCAGTGGCCATACCTCTCAAATCTTCGGGTGAGGTCTCGATACGGCAGAGAATCACCTTTTTACCCTCCTTACTCCACTCTTCAGCTTCATCGGCATGGAATACCACCTGTCCGGCAGCAGCACCTGGTGAGGCTGGCAATCCATGTGTGATTCGCTGTGCGCTGGCCAGTGCTTTTTTATCGAAAACCGGGTGAAGCAGTTCATCCAACTTCTCAGCATCACAACGGCGCAGCGCGGTCTGTTCATCAATATATCCCTGGTGCAGCATATCAATTGCAATCTTCACCATGGCTGCTCCGGTACGCTTGCCGCTGCGGGTCTGCAGTATCCACAGCTTGCCGTCCTGAATTGTGAATTCCAGGTCCTGCATATCCTTGAAATAATCCTCCAGTTTCTGTTGCACCTCAATCAAGTCACGTGCACAGTCAGGCATTGCCTCCTCCAACGAGGGGTATTTGGCAGCACGCTCCTCTTCTGAGATGCCTTGCAACTTAGCCCAGCGGCGTGATCCCTCAAGGGTGATCTGTTGTGGTGTGCGCACACCGGCAACCACATCCTCACCCTGTGCATCAATCAGGTACTCACCGTTAAAGATATCCTCACCGGTAGCAGCATCACGTGTGAAAGCCACTCCAGTACCGGAAGTTTTACCCATGTTGCCATAAACCATCGCCTGTACGTTGACAGCTGTTCCCCACTCCTGGGGGAAGTTGTTCATCTTGCGATAGAGGATGGCCCGCTCGTTCATCCAGCTGTCAAAAACAGCACATACGGCACCCCAAAGTTGATCCCAGGGGTTCACAGGAAAATCGTGACCTGTCTTCTCCTTTACTGCTGCCTTGAATCGCTTCACCAGCTCTTTCAGGTCGTCGGTGGTGAGATCGGTATCCAGCTCAATACCTTTTGTCTCCTTCATCTCATCCATGATCTCCTCAAACGGATCGATATCTTCCTTGCTCTGTGGCTTCAGTCCAAGCACCACGTCACCATACATCTGCACGAAACGACGATAGGAGTCCCATGCAAAGCGCTCATTGCCTGATTTTTTTGCGATCCCTTCCACGGCATCATCATTGAGTCCAAGGTTTAACACCGTATCCATCATGCCGGGCATGGAGACACGCGCTCCTGAACGTACCGATACAAGGCAGGGATTCTCCTTGTCACCAAACTTGGTACCTGTCAGTGATTCAATCTGGGCAACTGCCTGCTCTACTTCTTCCTTTAAAGCATCAATCACATAGTCACGTCCCAGCTCGTTATACTCGGTACAGACCTCGGTGGTGATGGTGAACCCCGGGGGAACGGGTACACCTATCAAATTCATCTCGGCCAGGTTAGCTCCTTTACCTCCGAGCAGATTCTTCATATCCGCCCGCCCTTCGGCTGCGCCGTTACCATAGGTGTAAACTCTTTTCTTTTCCATTTGATGTACTGTTATGATAAATTAAATGTTAAATATTGATTTTTCGGTTGTTACTGCAAATATAGCACTTTCTCAAAGAATGATTTTTTAATGGCAAATAGTTTTTATCAATATCTGATTCTTTTTACCGAACCATGAGTGAATCATTCTGCAAACGCATAGTTTCACGCGGAACACGATCCTCCACTTGAGTTTCAATGCTTCGTGCAGAGTCACCCACAACACTACCCAATCTTATATCATACAGCTGAATGAGTGTGTTGCAGTGCAGCGAGTCCTGCAAGTGCAGGTATCCGTAAATACTTTCAAGGGTATCTCCCTGAATCTCATTGATGCTATCGCCAGGAAGATACTTCATGGCGGTAACACTATATGTTTTGTTTTCAGCAATCATTTGTGGCAGATGGATGGTGGTATCTCCATATTCGAGCGTGAGCCGCGAAGAGAGACGATTGGAAAAATAGGGAGGGATCCCGATCACCTTGTAGGAAAAACTGAATTGATTGTCGGAGATCCGTTCACTGAGATCGGACTTCCTCAGACGAAAGTTGAATCCTCTCATTGCCGCTGAGGCAGTAAAGGAGTAGTTAGAAGGAATATAGGAGGGGGAGAGTGTGCGGGGATCTTGTTTCTTCCGAGATGCCATCCTGGTAATTTCAGCATCTGTCTCATTCCGGGCCCGTTCAAGGCGAGCCTTCACCGAGTCATTCATCTTCAAGTAGAGATCAATCCTGTCAGAATACCAGGAGAGTGAACTGTCCCATTCAGCCGGTGTGACGCCATGTAGTGCAAAAAGACGGTTGATGTATGCTTCTTTTTTCTCAGGAGAGTTGAACAATTGATATTCATTCTCCATGGTAGCTTCCGCAAGGTATACATCATAGAGGAGCTGCTCCATCTTTTTCCTATTCAGCACCTCCTTTGGACGGTTCTGACAGGATGAGACAAGAAGGATCCATGCGAGTAAAAAAAGAAGATATGATGCAAAGTTATATTTCACCTGTAACGCTATTTTCCGCTACTTCTTTTTCCAGCTTGTCTCGTTCACTCTTCGACATCAGTGAATAGGACAAAGTCTTTCGATAAAAGAGCAAAATCAATATTACACCTACAGTAATGGCCGAATCGGCCAGGTTGAAAATGAACCGGAAGAAAAGAAACTCTTCACCCCCCACAAAGGGAAACCAGTCCGGATAATTTCCTTTGATCAACGGGAAGTAAAGCATGTCAACCACCTTTCCGTGCAACAACGATGAATAACCTTCTCCCCATGGCACGAAAGAGGCCACATGTCCCGGATAACTGGCTTCAAAAATCACACCGTAAAAAATGCTGTCCACAATGTTTCCTGCGGCACCGGCCAGCACCAGTGCGATGCAGACGATGAACCCATTCCTGTAATTTTCTTTCACCAGTCGGGTCACATAGATGACAATCAAAACAACAGCGATGATCCTGAAGATCGACAGAAACAATTTACCCCCGGCTTCAATTCCAAACGCCATTCCGTTGTTTTCCACAAAATAGATCTGAAACCAGTCTGTGATGTGTATCGCATCATACAATGCCATTTGGGTCTTCACCCATATCTTGGAGAGCTGATCGACGAGAAGTACCAGAAAAACAACCGCAACGGGAATCCAACCTTTGTGATTTCTATTGTTCATACCTAACTGTTTGGGGGGAGCATCTCCTATTGGGGAGTAATCTCCCGCTTCACACACAATGTCAATCTCTCGACACTCATTAATGACCACTCTGTTTATCTCTTCTTTGCCGACTTGGCTTCAATGCTGAGCGTGGCATGGGGTACAGCACGGAGACGCTCCTTCGGAATCAGTTTGCCTGTCTCGCGGCAGATACCGTAAGTACCATTTTCAATACGAACCAAGGCGGCCTGCAGGTTCTGAATGAACTTCATCTGCCGTTGAGCCAGCCTGCCAGCTTCTTCCTTGGAGAGGGTGGATGCCCCCTCTTCCAGCACCTTGTAAGTAGGAGAGGTATCCACAGTATCGTTCCCGTCAGTGTTGGTCACCGCAGCACGGTAATTCTCATATTCCTGCCTGGCAATCTGCAATTTCTCGTTGATAATTGCACGGAATTCGTCCAATTCCTCATCTGAATATCTCGTCTTTTCGCTCATAATGATAAGTGTATATAAGGGGCTGTGTCTCTCTTTTCGGAATCAGAGTCTATATACAACAACCTTGGTTTCCATAAAGTTCACATATGCACGCTGCAGCATTGTTGCGCAAAGATAACGATAAATCGGATATCTTTCAACTGTTTTTCTCAATGCTTATGGTGAGCGTCTGTTCATCAATCTCAATGGCATCCAGCAGCACTTTATTTGTCAGAATAATCTCATCGGCCAGCACCTGGTTGCAGATATAATCTGCATAAACGGTTACCGCCTCATCAAACGCAGGATGTGAGGAGAGTCTGATGGTGATACGATCCGTAATCTCAAACGCCTTTGCTTTGCGTAGGTTCTGGATACGGTTCACCAACTCGCGGGCAATGCCCTCCTTTTCCAATTCGGGTGTGATTGTGATATCGAGGGCCACGGTGAGACGTCCCTCATTGCCCACCAGCCAGCCGGGAATATCCTCCGACAAGATCTCCACATCATCTGTAGTGATCACTGCCTCCTGACCATCGATCATCAACTTCAGACAACCCTCTTGTTCCAGGGTGTTCACATCCTTCTGATCAAGCTGCTGAATGTGAGCCGCAAGCTGTTTCATGATCTTCCCGTAACGAGGACCCAGCTTCTTGAAGTCGGGCTTCACCCGTTTCACCAGCATTTCGCTGGCTGAGTCGATAAACTCCAGCGACTTAACATTCACCTCATTCATTATCAGAGACTTCACCGCCTCTATATTCCTCCTTTGCTGATCATTCAGCACTGGGATCATGATCCTGGAGAGCGGTTGCCTCACCTTTATATTCACCTTCCTTCGAAGTGCCAGAACGATGGATGAAGCAGTCTGGGCAAGGTACATCTGTTCTTCCAGCTCCTTGTCTATCAGCGTCTCATCAGCTTGCGGAAAATCGGTAAGGTGTACAGAAAGATTCATCTCATTGCTCCCGGGAGCGATCAAATCGAGATAAAGACGGTCGGCATAGAAGGGAGCGATGGGAGACATCAACTGCGCCACCGTGACCAGGCACTGATAAAGCGTCTGATAAGCCGACAGCTTGTCATCACTCATCTCTCCTCCCCAGAAACGTTTGCGGTTGAGGCGCACATACCAGTTGCTCAGGTTGTCATTTACAAAATCAGCGATGGCACGCCCTGCACGTGTTGGTTCATAAGCGTCGTAGGCCTTGTCCACTTCCTCCACAAGGCTGTTCAGCAACGAGATAATCCAACGATCTATCTCCGGTCGCATGGAGATCTCGATCTGGGGGTATTGTGCATGGAAACCATCTACGTTGGCATAGAGAACAAAGAAGGAGTAGGTGTTGAAGAGGGTTCCGAAAAACTTCCTTCTTGCCTCCTCAACGCCCTCGATGTCAAACTTCAGGTTGTCCCAGGGTGCAGCGTTGGTGATCATGTACCAGCGGAGCGGGTCTGAGCCATATTTACCGATGGTCTCGAATGGATCAACGGCGTTTCCGAGTCGTTTCGACATCTTGTTACCGTTCTTGTCAAGCACCAGTCCGTTGGACACAACATTCTTGAAAGCTACGCTCCCTTTCACCATGGCTGCAATGGCATGCAAGGTATAAAACCAACCACGAGTCTGATCCACCCCTTCCGCAATGAAATCGGCGGGGAACACCTTTGCAAACTCATCCTCTGCAATGTGTGGATAGAAGACCTGGGCAAAGGGCATGGCACCACTGTCAAACCAGACATCAATCAAGTCAGTCTCACGATACATTGGTTGTCCACTGTCGGAGAGCAATATAATCTGATCTACATAAGGACGGTGCAGGTCAATCTGCTCATAATTCAATTCCTTGTAATCCTTCAGGTTCAACTCTTTCCAAGGCAGCTCCTGCATTACACCGGCCTCAACCGCTTTTTGCATCTCCTCATAGAGTTCTTTCACACTGCCGATACACTTTTCCTCCTTACCGTCGGTGGTACGCCAGATGGGCAACGGTGTACCCCAATAACGGCTGCGGCTCAGGTTCCAGTCCTGAAGGTTTTCAAGCCACTTACCGAAGCGGCCACTACCGGTGGACTGGGGCTTCCAGTTGATGGTATCGTTCAGCGCAATCATCTCCTCACGGCAGGCAGTGGAGCGGATGAACCAGCTGTCGAGGGGATAATAGAGCACCGGTTTGTCTGTGCGCCAGCAATGGGGATAATTGTGTACCTGCTTTTCGATGCGAAAAACCTTGTTCTGTTGTTTCAGCATCACGGAGAGATCCACATCAAGGGTGGCATCCTCCTCTGTCAACGTATCGTCATATGCATTCTTCACATACCTGCCGGCGAACTCGGCATAGAGGTCGCTGTTGATATGCTCCTTTACAAATTGCGGATCAAGCTCTTCAATGGGGTAAAACTTGCCGGTGAGGTCCACCATCGGGCGCAAGAGACCCTCTTTGTCTGTAAGTGTAAGCCCCGGCACATCATGCTCCTTGCCCACGCGGGCATCATCGGCCCCAAAGGTGGGGGCAATGTGCACGATACCGGTTCCATCTTCAGTGGTAACAAAATCACCAGTCACCACTTGGAAGGCTTTGTCTGTCACCTTCACCCATGGGATCAGCTGTTCGTAACGGATACCTGCCAGTTCCGATCCTTTCCAGACGTTGTCGAGCACCCTGTAAGGGATATTCTTGTCACCTGCTTTATAGTCACTGAGCAACAGTGCGGCATTCTTCTCCGGAAAATAGAGATGCAGCAGGTTCTTTGCCAGCACTGCCGTCATCGGTTTTCCACTATAGGGATTGTAGGTTTGAACTGCTACATATTCGATGTTCTTTCCTACTGCCAACAACATATTCGATGGCAATGTCCAGGGAGTGGTGGTCCATGCCAGGAAGAAGGGATCGCCAAAGGCCTGCCATTCCGGCAGAGGGTTCTTCACCAGAAACTGTGCCGTACAGGTGGTGTCCTTCACATCACGGTAGCAACCCGGCTGGTTCAGCTCATGAGTGCTTAATCCCGTACCCGCGGCAGGCGAATAGGGTTGTATGGTATACCCCTTGTAGAGCAGCCCCTTATTGTAGAGCTCCTTTAGCAGATACCAGAGTGTTTCAATATAGCGGTTGTCATAGGTAATATAGGGATCACTCATGTCAACCCAGTAACCCATCTTGCGGGTCAACTCCTCCCATTCACGTGTATATTTCATCACTTCGGTGCGACAGGCAGCGTTGTACTCCTCCACACTGATCTTCTTGCCGATATCCTCTTTGGTGATGCCGAGCGTCTTCTCCACACCAAGTTCTACCGGTAAACCGTGGGTATCCCAACCCGCTTTCCGGTCGACCAGGAACCCCTTCATCGTTTTGTAGCGGCAGAAGATATCCTTGATGGAGCGGGCAATGACATGATGAATCCCGGGCATACCGTTTGCCGATGGAGGTCCTTCATAAAAAACGAATTGGGGATGCCCTTGACGCATCTCCAGGCTTTTTCTGAACAGATCCTTATCATCCCACTCTTTCAGCATTTCTCTGTTTATATCTGAAAGATCCAACTGATTGTATTCCGGAAACCTATTACTCATTGTCAATGAATTTATACCTTGCAAAATTGAAGATGCAAAGGTAGCAATAAATTGAGAAATGACAATTGAAAATAGACGGGATCAAAATGTGATTATTTGGATGCAAGTGCATTTTACAGGTGAAGAAACCATCCCTGAGATGGGCTGAATGCATGGCCAGATAGAAAATGAAGGATGAATATTCGCCGGGAATGGGCTTGTGCCTCTCCCATTTTTATGAAAGAGGCATGGGAGTGGATTGGGAGTGGCA
>JAAZLV010000308.1 GCA_012799155.1 Bacteroidales bacterium
ATTGTCAATTCTCTATTAGTTCCTGAATTGGATCTCTTGAAGGAATAACAATCCACCATTCTATTTGTTTAACATCGATTTAAAAAACTGGATGTTCGCGCTTCACTCATGTAGTTGCCTTTCGGTAGCATTCCCTACAGAGAGGCTGGTACTCTTCGGTCTCCCCCAGCATGATCTGGCGATCGTTCTTCACCAGCCGATGAGAGTAGCTGGCCAGACTGCCGCAGCGCACGCAGATAGCATGTACCTTGATCACATCATCGGCAATGGCACAGAGTCCCGGGATCGGTCCGAAGGGGACACGCCGGAAATCCATGTCGAGCCCGGCAATGATCACCCGCACTCCCTGGTCGGCCAGCTGTTGGCAGACGCCAATCAGTCCTTCGTCGAAGAACTGAGCTTCGTCAATGCCTACCACCTCCACGCCTGAGGAGAGGAGCAGGATGTTGCTGGAGTGTTCCACGGGAGTGGAGAGGATGGCGTTGCGGTCGTGTGACACCACTTCTTCCTGCGAGTAGCGGGTGTCGAGTGCCGGTTTGAAGATCTCCACCTTCTGGCGGGCAATGCGTGCGCGACGCAAGCGGCGCAACAGTTCTTCTGTCTTGCCGGAAAACATGGATCCGCAGATCACTTCAATGCGGCCGGCGCGCATGGTCTCGTTGTGGTTTGTTTCGTTGTACATGCCTGTGTGGTAGGATACTCCCAATGTTGCTGAATCACATTCGTCATTCAGCTGCATGCGGGAGCATGATTATTTTCCTTTTACAATTTTCTTGATCTCGTTTAGTTTGTTGAGTGCTTCAATGGGTGTCAGGTTGTTGACGTCGAGGTTGAGGATCTCGTCGCGCACCTGGCTCAGTATCGGGTCGTCGAGCTGGAAGAAGCTGAGTTGGTACCCTTCTCGTTTGCCGATGAAGTCGTTGATAGGCTTGCTGATTCCCTCTTTTCTGCCGTTCGATTCCATCTCGCCCAGGATGGCGTCTGCGCGGCGGGTGATGCTTTGTGGCATCCCAGCCATGCGGGCCACGTGGATTCCAAAGCTGTGCTCACTGCCTCCGGGCATCAACTTGCGGAGGAAGATCACCCTGTTGTCGATCTCCTTCACTGCCACGTTGTAGTTCTTGATCCGTTTGAACGATTTCTCCATCTCGTTGAGCTCGTGGTAGTGGGTGGCGAAGAGCGTCTTAGCACGTGCCCGTGGATGCTCGTGGATGTATTCCACAATGGCCCAGGCAATGGAGATGCCGTCGTAGGTGCTGGTGCCGCGCCCCAGTTCGTCAAAGAGGATTAGGCTCCTCTCGGAGAGGTTGTTGAGGATACTGGCCGCCTCGTTCATCTCCACCATGAAGGTGGATTCGCCCAGAGCAATGTTGTCGGAGGCTCCCACACGGGTGAAGATCTTGTCTACCAGCCCGATGGTAGCAGACTCCGCGGGTACGAAGGAGCCGATTTGTGCCATTAGGGTGATGAGGGCTGTCTGACGCAACAGCGCCGACTTACCCGCCATGTTGGGGCCGGTGATGATGATGATCTGTTGCGTATCGTTGTCGAGGTAGAGATCATTGGCGATATAGGGCTCGTCTGCAGGCAGTTCCCGTTCAATCACCGGGTGGCGACCGTTGTGGATTTCGATGGCATCGGAGCGATTGATCATCGGGCGGATGTAACGATACTGACCGGCTGCTGTGGCGAATGCCAGGAGGCAGTCGATCCGTGCAATGAGAGCGGCGTTGACCTGTATGGTCGCTATGTAGCGAACAACATCTTCCAGCAGGGCGGCATAGATACGGTTCTCGAGGGCAATGATCTTCTCCTCTGCACCCAGGATCTTCTCCTCATATACTTTCAGCTCTTCGGTGATGTAACGCTCGGCACTCACCAATGTCTGCTTGCGGATCCATCCCTCAGGCACCTTCTCCTTGTGGGTGTTGCGGACTTCTATGTAGTATCCGAAAACATTGTTGAAAGCCACTTTCAGCGAGGGGATCCCGGTGCGCTCGCTTTCACGTTGCTGCAATTGCATCAGGTAGTCTTTGCCGCTGTAGGCAATCTGTCGCAGTTCGTCGAGCTCCTTATCTACTCCCTTGCCGATGAATCCCCCCTTGTGCATCAGTGCAGGGGGGTCGGTGGTGATTTCTTTTTCAATGCGCTCTCTTAATGCCGTACAGGGATCCATCTTCCTACCCATCTCCTCTAAACTCTTGTTGCCTGAGGTGAGGAACGCTTCCCGGATCGGTTCCAGGGCTGTGAGTGCTACTTTGAGTTGTACCACTTCACGGGGGGTGATACGACCCACTGCCGCCTTCGAGATGATTCGCTCCAGGTCACCAATCAGTGCGATTTGTTCTGTGAGAAGTGCTTTCAGTTCCGGCTGCCGGAAGAAGTTCTCCACTACATTGAGTCGTTCGTTGATTTCCTTCTCCTCTTTCAGGGGGAAGAGCAGCCATCGGCGTAGCAGGCGTGATCCCATTGGGGAGAGGGTTTTGTCCAGCACGCTGAGCAGTGTTTTACCCCCCTCGTTCATCGGGGTTACCAGCTCGAGGCTGCGCACGGTGAAGCGGTCGAGGCGCATGTAGCGTTCCTCCTCAATCCGGCTCAGTGCAATGATATGTCCTATCTGTGTGTGTTGCGTGAGGTCCATGTAATGGAGAATCGCCCCTGAGGCAATGATGCCCAGGGGGAGGTGTTCCACGCCGAATCCCTTCAGGCTCTTGGTGCCGAAGTGGTTGAGCAGGCGATCACGAGCCGCCTCATCTGTGAAGATCCAGTCCTCCTGCTCCGATAGGAGCCATGCGTTGCCGAAAGTTTCCGCCACCTTTCTCCTGTTGCCCCGCTCTACCAGCAGTTCTTTTGGCGAGAAGCCGGCGAGCAGCTTGTCGATCTCGGCCCGTTCTCCCTCTGTTGTGAGGAACTCGCCGGTAGAGATATCGAGGAAGGCAATGCCGTAGCGATTGTTTTTGCCGATGTGCAGAGAACCGAGGAAGTTGTTCTCGCGGTGGTTAAGGATGGTGTCGTTGATGGAAACGCCCGGTGTCACAAGCTCGGTGATGCCCCGTTTCACCAGCTTCTTTGTCAGTTTGGGATCTTCCAGCTGGTCGCAGATTGCTACTCTCTTGCCTGCGCGCACCAGCTTGGGGAGGTAGGTGTCGAGTGCGTGATGAGGGAAGCCGGCCAGCTCCACGAATTGGGCGGCACCGTTTGCACGGCGGGTGAGGGTAATCCCCAAGATCTCGGCGGCGATGATGGCATCGTCAGAGAAGGTCTCGTAGAAGTCGCCCACGCGGAACAGCAGGATGGCGTCGGGATGTTTCTTCTTGATCTCGACATACTGCTTCATCATCGGTGTCTCTGCTATCTTCTTTGCCACGGGCTAATCCTTTGTTGTTTAAAAGAAGCGAAATTACAAAAAAACGCCGAGTTTCAAAGCGAATTCATCAATATGTCAACAGACGTTGCAGTTCCTTCACCCCTTCAGAAGCCCCCATGCGGAGATGGTGAATGTCGTAGCGGCGGGTGTTTACATCCTTCGGGTCGATCAGGTAGACAGGTACACTCTTGCGCACATCGTCGAGCAGTCCTGCAGCGGGATAGACGTTCATGGAGGTGCCAATGATGACGAAGATGTCGGCCTGGCGGGTAATTCTTTCCGCTTCCGGCATCATGGGGACTGGCTCGCCAAACCAGACGATATGGGGCCGCAGCTGGAATCCTTTCTCACAAAGGTCGCCCGGGAGGATGTCGCACTTTGCCGGATCCAATTCGTAGACAAGTGCCTCGTCACCCGTAGAGCGGGCTTTCATCAGCTCACCATGGAGGTGGAGCACCCTGCTACTGCCGGCCTGTTCGTGCAGGTTGTCGATGTTCTGGGTGATGATATGCACATCGAAATCTTTCTCCATCGCAGCCAGTATCTTGTGTCCTTCATTGGGACTGGCACTCAGTAATTCACGGCGGCGCATATTGTAAAAACCGAGTACCAGCTCCGGGTCAGCGGCAAATCCTTCGGGTGTGGCCACCTGCTCCACAGGGTAGCGATCCCACAATCCACCTGAATCGCGGAACGTGGCGATGCCGCTTTCGGCACTCATGCCAGCACCTGACAGGACGACTAATTTCTTTTTCATCAATCGGTTCTCTTATTTGCTAATTAAGCAAAAATAGTTTTTTATTACGGGATTAGGGATATAATTCAACATAAAATCGTACTTTTGTGCCCAAATGTCATAAAAGAAAAAAGTGAATGGATAAATTAAGTTATGCCCTCGGGATGAGTATGGCCTCAAATCTGATGAATTCCGGGTTGCGCAATATCGATGTAGCCTCTTTTACCGATGCTTTCAACAGTGTCTTCAACAACGCAGCCCCATCGCTGTCGCCACAGGAAGCCAACCAGGTGATCCAGGAGTTTTTCAGCAAGCGTCAGGATGAGATGCTGACCCGTAACCTGGAAGAGGGAAAAGCCTTTCTGGCTGAAAATGGGAAAAACGAAAAGGTGGTGACGCTGCCCAGCGGTCTGCAGTATGAAGTACTGACAGAAGGCAATGGTGCCAAGCCTGCCGCCACCGACAAGGTGAAATGTCACTACCACGGTACGCTGCTCGATGGTACTGTCTTCGACAGCTCGGTACAGCGCGGAGAACCTGCACTGTTTGGTGTGAACCAGGTAATCAAGGGATGGGTAGAAGCATTGCAGCTGATGTCTGTCGGTTCCAAGTGGCGTCTCTTTATCCCCTCTCATCTGGCATATGGCGAGCAGGGTGCAGGCAACTCCATTGAACCCAATACAACGCTGATCTTCGACGTAGAGTTGCTTGGAATTGAATAGGCTTAGTCGAATTAAAGATATAGAATCAAAAGATTTTCAACGAATAAATAATTAAACAGAAATGAAGAAAACAATTTTGGGCACTTTTAGTGCCGTAGCCGTGATGGCTTTGATGATGGTCTCCTGTGGCGGTGCCTCTACCCCCAAGACCTCACTGAAGAACTCAGTTGACAGCGTATCCTACGCATATGGAGTGAGCATGACCGATCAGGGATTGGTTCAGTTCCTGGAGCAATCTGGTGTACTGCAGAGCACCTCAGGGATTGAGTATGATTATCAGATACGGATGGCATCGGCCGATTCTACCCAGAAAGAGGTTTTGCAAAAGGAAATGAATGCGAAGGTTGATTCAATCAACAAGATCAACGCTCCCCGTTTGAATCAGTTCATCAAGGGCCTCACCGAAGCGATGGGTCTGGAAGAAAATTCTGCATATGGCAATGGTTTGAGCATTGGTGTACAGTTCTCACAGCAGATGTTGCCGCAGTTCAATGATATGTTGTTCGGTGGCGACTCTACCAAGAGCGTAAATAAGGATCAGGTACTGGCAGGCATCATCTCTACTCTGAAGAACCAGGAACTTGCCATCAGCAAGGTGGAAGCAAATGGTATGGTACAGTCGGCTGCCGAAAAAGCACAGGCTGAACAGCAGGTGCGCCAGGAGGAAGAATTGAAGGCTCAGCACCAGGAGAGCATCGCCGCCGGTGATGCCTTTATGGCTGAGAATGGTGCGAAAGAAGGTGTGACAACACTTCCCAGCGGTTTGCAGTATGAGGTCATTCGCGCCGGTAATGGCCCCATGCCCACCGATACCGACCGTGTGAAGGTGCATTATCACGGCACACTAATCGACGGAACTGTTTTCGACAGCAGCGTGGATCGTGGCGAACCTGCCACCTTTGGTGTAACTCAGGTGATTGCTGGTTGGACGGAAGCTCTCAAGCTGATGCCTGTAGGATCGAAATGGAGACTCTATATTCCTTATGATCTTGCTTACGGCTCTGCCGACCGTGGCACCATCAAGCCCTTCTCCAACCTGATCTTCGACGTGGAGTTGCTCAGCATCGAGAAATAAAGATTATTGAATTCAACTAATAAGAAGAGACTGTCTCAAACTAGAGGCAGTCTTTTTTTTACGCAAAGTGCCTTATCCTAAAATTGTTTTTCTTCTTTTTTTGGAAGCTCTTCTTATATTCTAATCTTTTGAGGCTGTTTCAATATACAAATGAGATGGCTTTTTTTC
>JAAZLV010000309.1 GCA_012799155.1 Bacteroidales bacterium
ACCTGCACAACCCCATGATCGACCTTTGCAATTGCCGTATCCACATTCATACCCATCTCTTTGTCGTGCAGGAGCCGTGGCAAAATGCCTTCTCCATGATTGAGCGAGTAGGAAGTCTGATACAATTCATTCACAAGTGAGTCTGCCCTTTGGGTTGTGACATTCAGACCGGCCATGATACGGCTCACCTCCGAGGTGATGGAATCACTCTGGATCAGTTTGCCAAGATCCCCTTCGCCGCTACTGATTTTCCCGGTTATGTTGTTGATATCTGTCAGAGACTCGTTCAGTCGGTTGGTGGCCGTTTCGAATCCGGCGGTAAGCGACTTCTCATTGAGCAAACGTGCGATATCACCCTCCCCATGATCCATCTTGTCGGCTATTGAGCGGAGGCTGGCCACCGTTCCTTTTGCCTCCTCCAGCATTTGGGTTGCCTCGGCAATCATTGCCTGGATGTCGAGACCGTCGGCTACCGGCAGGTAATCATCTTTTTCAACTTTACCGGTGGCTGGATCACCCGTTGAGATGAGCACGATCTTGCCTCCCATCAGCCCCTCCTGTCCGATCTGCACCAGCGAATTCTTGTAGATGAAGTCAGTATATTCGTCACGAATGGAGAGGGTGACCACAACGGAAGAGTCCGCTACGATGCGGATATCCTTCACCGTGCCTATGTTGATACCAGCAAAGCGTACCAGATTGCCCTGCATCAATCCACGGATGTCTTTAAAGGAAGCATGCAGATCGGTATTGGAAGAGAATAGGTTCTGCTTACTACCAATCAAATATATCGCCACTACAAACAAAATCAGTGCTGATGCCACAAAAATGCCAAGCCTCAGTGCCTGTTTGGTTCTTTTCATCTTTTTACTTCGTTATGGTTTATGTTATATAAAATAATCACGTATCTCTTTCTCACCAGAGCAACTCAACTCTTCGTAGGTTCCTTCGGTTACAAACTGTCCCTCTTTCATGATGCGGATGGTATCAGTGGCAATCCGTGCGCACTTCATGTCATGTGTGATGATGATGGCTGCCGTCTGGTATTCTTCCCGTATCTGCTGGATCAGTTCACTGATCTCGCCCGAGGTAACAGCATCGAGTCCTGTAGTAGGTTCGTCGTAAAGGATGATCTGAGGTTTCAGGATTAGCGTACGCGCCAGGGCAATCCGCTTTTTCATACCCCCCGAGAGTTCCGAAGGCATTTTGTCGATGGCATCGAGTAGTCCCACACTGCGCAGCGATCGCTCAATCAGTTCTTCAGTATCATGCTTACGGTCAACAAACTGAGTCCTTCTGACCGGAAACAGGAGGTTCTCGCGCACACTCATCGAGTCGTAAAGAGCCCCTCCTTGAAAGAGATATCCTACCTTCTTTCGGAGTTCATTGAGCTCCTCTCCATCGCATGACACCACATCCGTTCCCAGGACATTGATGCTACCGCTATCAGCTTCTATTAGTCGCACAATGCACTTGGTCAACACCGATTTGCCAATGCCCGACTTGCCAACTATCCCCAAGTTCTCCCCCTTGTGTAATGTCAGGTCAATACCCTTCAGAATATGTTTCTCCCTGAATGATTTGTACAGTTGCTCAATTTCAATTACTATTTCTTTCTCCATGGGATGTTACAAGATGCTGGTGATTAATACAAAGATCAGGTCAATAACGAAGATTGTGAGTGAAGAGATCACTACAGCTGAGTTGGCAGACTGACCGACCGACTCGGTACCCCTGCCGGCGGTATATCCCTTGTAGGAACCAATCAGACCGATAAAGAAACCGAACAACACCGTCTTGAGCGTTGCCGGAAAAAGATCGATGAATCCCAACATGGAGAAAGCACGGTTCATGAAGAGTGTAATTGAAGTATCTTCAAAGATGTTGACTGCCAGGAAGGCTCCCAACAGGCTGAATGCGTCGGCTAGGATCACCAGCACAGGCACCACAATGGTGGTTGCCATCACACGAGAGGCAACCACATAACTGA
>JAAZLV010000310.1 GCA_012799155.1 Bacteroidales bacterium
GCCCTGGTGACGAAGAAAGCCCGCTGGCGATGAAAGTGGAGGAACAACTGCTTGAAATCCACATATCCCTTGTCCATGAGGTAATAATTACCAGGCTCTACGGGCACGAGGCTCATTGCTTTGGAGTCATGGACCGCGGCTTCCGTCAGATAAACAAATGTGGGAATCGATCCCCGCAAATCCAGCAGGGTATGCATCTTTACACCACCTTTATCATGATGAAGCCTTGCCCATGGACAGAGTTGCAGGCAAAGTTTCATCGTACTGCTGTCGAAGGCAAAGACGATTCCGTCCACGTCGAGTCTGGAAGGCTCTTTGCGGTACAGGTGTCTCGCTTGTGCAATCAGTATCTGACCGAAGTCGTGATAGATCCGCCAATCCTTGGTTCCGTTAATATGTGCCAAAGTCGAGCGTTGGATATATTTGATTCCGGAAGTATACAGCTTGGAGGACAGGGCAACCAGCGTTGCATCAATGCTGCGCAGGCTATCCTGACCGGTGAACTGGGCAAAACTCATCACCATGAACTGGTCTCTGCATTTGAACTCGATGGCATGTCGGTTGCCATTGTATCTCTTTACGCATTTATCAAACTCATATCTCGGTATGAGCGACATTATCTGAGCGAATACAGTCTTTCCCTGATTCATGATTTCTATCTCTTGCAATACTATTTGCAAAAGTATAAATTCAAATCCCGGAAAAATTTTATTCGCATAATGCATTAATATAAAATAATTTAAATCATGTCTGAGAAAATTTCTTTGGACAGTAGTGAAATTAAATAATTAATAAAACTGTAAACAAAAATCAGGACGGTACATTCCTAAACAAATAGAAACGAAGCACAAAGTTTTGTCGGTTATCAATTTATTGTTACCTTTGCACCCGCAAATACATTTTATACTCATTTTACAAGAACTACTAAATGGCAACAAAATTACGTTTACAGAGAAGAGGACGGAAGAACTATCCTTTTTATCAGATCATTGTTGCAGATAGCAGAGCTCCACGGGATGGAAAGTATATCGAACGGATTGGTTCCTACAATCCGAATACACATCCTGCTACGATCACTTTAGATTTCGACAGAGCTTTGTATTGGCTGCAGACAGGGGCACAGCCCTCTGACACCGTACGCAACATCCTTTCCGAGGAAGGGGTGCTGATGAAAAAGCATCTCCTGGGTGGAGTCACCAAGGGTGCATTTGATGCTGCAGAAGCTGAAAGACGTTTCGAGGCATGGAAGAACAACAAGCAACAGGCTAACCACTCTCTTAAGTTGAAAGATGAAGAGAAAGAGCGTGCAGATGCAAAGGCTCGTCTCGATGCAGAGAAAGAGGTGAACAAGGCAAGAGCTGAAGTGCTGGCGCTGAAGAAAGCCGAAGAGGATGCTGCCAATGCTCCGGTAGTTGAGGAAGCACCCGCTGTTGAAGAAGCACCCGCTGTTGAGGAGCCCAAGGCCGAGGAAGCACCTGTAGTTGAAGCGCCTAAGGTTGAAGAAGCACCCGTTGCTGAAGAGCCCAAGGCTGAAGAAACCCCTTCTTCCGAAGAGAAGAAAGAGAGTGCAGAATAATTCAATTAAACATACTATACTAAAAAAACCGGTGTCCATGTGGCACCGGTTTTTTTGTTGTAAAGTGAGCGTCGTACCTCATTCGGTCAGGTAGTGCCAGAAGCTTTCCGGCAGGGAGATGTTTGGTACATCTCCTGCTCCGGCGAAGAGCGGTGCGATCTCGGAGTCGTGGAAGCCTGCAATGCCGCAACCCACGCGCGTCACCAGAAAGGTGAGATCGGAATTCGTGCGTGCGAAATCGATGAATTCCTCCACGTAAGGTCGGATCTCTTCGGGGCCCCCATGCATTGTGGGGATGCCGTACGACTGTCCCTGGAGTCCCACTCCCTGTCCCCATATCGCTCCAAAGCGGTTGTGGGCCATTTTGGCGGCACCGCCACCATGGCTCCCCTCCAGGTTGCTGCCGAAAACGAAGATCTCGTTTTCCTCCAGGTCGGTGATAAAATCAGGTGTTATTCTATTGTTGTTCATTCCTGTATATTGGGTTTGTACATATCGGCCGCAGTGATGCCGCAAGCCTTCTTCATCTCGATGCAATATTCCATCTTGCCGAAGTCACCGTCGGCATTGTTGGTTCCGAAGGTGAACTTGAGGCC
>JAAZLV010000045.1 GCA_012799155.1 Bacteroidales bacterium
ATCACCTCCACTTGCTGATGCAGTTGTGACTTCTTCTCCAGTCCCTCCAGTGTGATGTTGAATACCCTCTTTTCATCTGACACATTGCTCAGTTTGATGATGATCTCCTTTTTATTCTTGTCGATCACCGACGAGGCGTACAAACCCTCCTGACCCGTGAGCGGGGCTTTATTTATGGTGAGGGGCAGCACATGTGTGCCTGCATGATGTCCATACAATTTCTGTACATAGTAGTTCGGTGAGCGAACCACACGCAGGTTGTCGAACCAGATCAAGTCAGGGCGCCACTGCCAGGCATCTACATGTGCCAGGAGCGGGGCGTAGGTTGCCATGTGAACGATGTCAGCATTGCGTTCCAAGCCGGTCATGAATGATGCTTCGGTGAGTGCCGATTCAAAGTTGTTGGCTCTGGTCTGGTGGTGACTGGCATATTCACCGGCAAATACCTTTGGACCCTTGCGGTCGTAGGAGTCGTAGCGGGCTGCATTGTCGAGGAACCACTGCGGGGGACGGTAGTAGTGCTCATCCACCAGGTCCACTTTCAACCTCTTCATTTCCGGCCAGAGGTATTCAAAATCTTTCCCTTCGGCTTGCGGGCCTGAGCTGCCGATGATCTTCATCTCCGGATACTGTGCCCTGATAGCCTCGATAAACTTCTCCAGACGAGCGGGATACTCCGGACCCCACTGTTCGTTACCGATGCCGATGAACTTCAAGTTGAACGGCTCGGGGTGTCCCATCTCAGCCCTCACCTTGCCCCAGGTGGTGGTGGGAGCACCGTTGGCAAATTCAATCAGGTCAAGAGCATCCTGAATATAGTCGCCCAGTTCACCGATTGGCACGTGACAATGCTCGCCATCATTTTGGTACTGACATGCCAGTCCCACGTTCACCACAGGCAGGGGCTCTGCTCCCATGTCTTCAGCAAGCAGGAAGAGCTCATAGAAGCCCATGCCATAGGTCTGGAAGTAATCCGGGAAGAACCGATGTGCGAAGGTGTAGTGCCAGCGATTCTCGTTCAGCGGGCGGTTTTCTACCGGACCTACCGATTTCTTCCAATCGTAGCGTGTTTCCAGGTCGGTTCCCTCAATGATGCAACCACCGGGGAATCGAAACAATCCGGGGTTCAGTTCGTTGAGAGCTTCTACCAGATCACGTCGCAAGCCGTTCTCCCTGCCCATCCATGTGTCGGTGGGGAAGAGAGAGAGATGTTCGAGGTCGAGTGGTCCCTCCGAGGTGAGGAATATTCGCAACATCGCTTTGGATTCCTCTTTTGGGGAGGTAAGGATCACCTCATATTTCTTCCACTCAGGAGAGCTGATCGCCAGTTCTTTCCTTTCAAACGCCTCATTGTCGCTGCCCACCAGTTCGATGCGGATCTTTTGTTCCGGCTGCTGGCTGCTGTTGCGGGCCCATACTGAGAAGCGATAGCTGCCCTCTTTCTTGATGCCGATGCCACGGAAACCCTCGTTTTCCAGTCCGGTGTGTTTGTGGGCATGTCCGGAGTAGTTGAGCCGTACATAGTGGGGGTTTCTTTCAAATGGCCCACCCTCGTTACGCACCTCTACGTTTCCGAAGATATTCCATCCCATCAGTTTTTGTGGAAATTCAAAAGAGCGGTTTTTCACCAGTTCTGCATACAAACCACCATCTGCTCCGAAGTTGATATCTTCGAAAAAGAGTCCATACATGGTGGACTGAATTTCCGCACCTGTTTTTTTTGCGTCTACAACCAACTCGTACTGATTTGGTTGTGCGAATATGCCTCCGGAGAAACATATCATCGTTAAAAATAAAAAGATTTTCTTCATTGCTGTTCGTTGGTTTTATTGCGTGAGAGTTTTCAATTCGGATTCACTGTGAATGGTTCACTCAGTAGGCGAACCTCTGCAATTTTCCCGGTGTTGCTTTCTGCCCGGGCCGAGAATTTCACGGTGAGCTGTTTCTCAGTGATCAGATCTTCCGGTAGTGTGATTAACAGTTCCTGTTGCTCCGATCCATGCATGCCGTTGAGAGAGAGCGACTCCAGTTGTTGGTCGTTGACAAGTATGTCGAAGTTGCGTGAGCGGTCATTGTCGAAGTAGCTGATGTAGAGATAACGAGCGTTTTGTTTGTCGTTCTTCATCTGATAGCTGAACCATCCCCTTGCTTCACGCCAGTGAACATCTTCGTTCACACCGGTACGTGATCTATCTGTTGCAATGAAGTGATCCGATTCAGGTTGCTGTTCACCACATACGACCCTGTCGAGGGTTATACCGTTCAGCTCGTTTCGTCGGGCTTCCTCTTTCTCAATTGCCTTGTGGATTGCTTCTGCCTCTTCCGCGGTAGCCTGAGGCCAGTAGATGATGTAGCGGGATTCATGCAGGTTGAAGAAAGGGATCAGCTCCATACCCCCGGCGTAAGCATCAGGGTAGAGACTGGTGAGGTGGAAGGTGAGAGGTTTCCCGGCAACCGGTGTCACCAATGAAGGCAGTTTCCCGGGTTCACCCACTACCAGCGGTATCTGTTTCAGCGGTACTTGCGGCCCGTGGGCAATATGACCTCCGCGACTGTCATCTGCAAAGAGTCCGGTCTGCTGCTCATCAGACGTTTTGGCGGCCAGTATAACGGGGCCATAGGCGAAGGAGTAGTAGTTCGAGTGATCAGGGAGCTGTTCCACCCTCACGCTCATCGGCATCTCCATCACCACCTTGTCTCCTTTACGCCAGCGCCTGTTGATGGCCAGATAACCATCTTTCTCTGTTGCGTTGTATTTTTTTCCATTGACCTTGATCTGTATTCCTTCACTCTCTGCCCACTGGGGAGAACGCAACATCAGCGTGAACCGTTTTCTGCCGCGAGGGTTGATTGTGATTGATGTGCTTCCCTCATAGGGGAAATTGTTCTCCTGTATGATCTCTGTCTGCCGTTCTTTCCATTGCAGCCTGGAAGGGATGAAGAGATTGACATAAAGCGCATCTTCGGTATGTGCATAGATCATCTCCCCATACTTGGAATGGTTTTCGATGCCCGAGCCCACGCAGCACCACATGCTGGTGTGGGGTTGTGAGTAGACACGATAGTGTCCGGGGCGCATCTGCGTGAAATAGACCAAACCACCCGTGTGTGGGTTTTGCGAGGAGAGGATATGGTTGTAGAGGGCACGTTCGTAGTAATCGATATAACCTGCGGCGGCATCAGTGCGGTAGAGCATTGAGGTGAGCCGCAGCATGTTGTGGGTGTTGCAGGTCTCGGGGCCCTCAACTGAGGTGATCATACGAGAGAAATCATCCACATGGTTGAAGTGTTCCGAAACGCTGTTGCCGCCAATCGATACCGAACGGTTGGTCACCACGCTTTCCCAAAAGAAGCGTGCGGCTTTGTCCCACGACTCGTTCGCTTCCAGGTCGGCAATCCGCTTGAAGCCGATTACCTTGGGTATTTGTGTATTGGCATGCATGCCTGTGAGCTCGTCACGCCCTGCCATGAGTGGATCCAGCACATGGTTGTGAGAGAATCTATGTGCCAGTGTGAGGTACTTCTCCTCACCGGTGATGGCAGCCACATCGGCAAACACCTCATTGAGGCCCCCATGTTCGCTGCGGAGCATATCCTGCATCTGTTCATCGCTCAGGTCAGCTGTTAGATTGATGGCCCAGTCGCTCATCGCCACCAGCATATCCCGTGCATCCTTCTTACCGGCAACCAGGTAGGCATCTCTGAGACCCGCAAAGGTCTTGTGTATGTTGTAGAGGGGCACCCACCTGCCGTTGAGACTGAATCCACCGGCATCTATCTTGCCTGCTGCAATCTCATTCCACACAGCCTTGCTGCCGGGAACGCCTCCGATATAGCCGTTTCCGTTTGCCTGTTGACACCGTTTCAGTTCGGCGAGCATGTAATCCAGTCGCGATTCAATCTCACTATCACCAGTGGCAGCAAACATCTGCGCCAGGGCGGAGAGGTAATGTCCTCCGATATGACCGTCAAGACCGCTGTTCTCCCAGTTGGTGTAGCTCTCCGCCTTGGGCTGGAGTCCAGCCTCCCTGAG
>JAAZLV010000311.1 GCA_012799155.1 Bacteroidales bacterium
CCGACGGTCATCTCCACTTCCGGAATATGACTGATTCGTTTGTCCAGTATCTCAATAAATTGTTGGTTCTGTTCAATCCCGGTATGAGGCATGCTCGTCGGCATCAGCAGGAAGGATCCCTCATTGAGGCTGGGCATAAACTCCTGTCCGATCCCCGGAAAACGGTTGCTGGCAGACTGCCAGAAACCCGTCTGGCGGAATGTGTGCCAACCCACTGTTTCAAAGCCTTTTGCCACGATGCCGAATGTCCTGTCGAAACCCATCCAGATGACCAGACCAAAAAGCACCGTCGCGATGGGCAGAGCCATGAACTTCCACCGGTTGGCCAGGCTCCATCGCAGGATTTGTTCGTAATAGATCACCAACAACCAGAGGAGGGCAAGAATAAGCGCGATGATCAGTATCACGAACAGCAGGTTGCGGGGTAAGCCTGTCTGTGTGCCCATGGGCAGCCACTCCATCGTGAGCAGGTAGACTACCGCCAGCAGGGCAATCCCGATATTGAGGAAAGTGGGTATCCGCGGGTCCTTCCACTGATGGGCAAACAGGTTGTTTAGACCGAAGAACGTTAAGGCCATGTAGGGGCCGAAACCGGTGAAGAGGACCAACACAATACCGGCAGCCACCAGGATGATATTGGCAATTTTACGGAGTTTTATCGAAGTAATCCTGACCGAGAAGATATAGTAGACCAGGGTGGGCAGCACGGCGATGCCGAGCAGGTATGCCGAGATGAGAGCGAAGGTCTTGGTATAGGCCAACGGCGTGAAGAGCTTCCCCTCCTGGGCCTCCAGAAAAAAGACAGGGAGGAAACTGACGACAGTGGTGAGCTGTGCGGTGAGCACCGCCCCCGATACTTCACTGACACTCCGGTAGATCAGATTGGCGAAGGCTTTTCCCTTTCGAATACCTTTGTTCTCTTCCATCTCCATGTGCCGGATGATGTTCTCGACAAAGACCACGCCGATATCGATCATAATCCCGATGGCGATAGCAATGCCCGATAAGGCCACTATATTGGCATCAATGCCCGCATAGCGCATGATGATGAAAGCGGCTAACACCCCAACAGGAAGTATGCTGGAGATGACGATCGAAGCCCTGAGGTTCAGGATGATGACGATGACCACGATAATGGCAATGAGCGTCTCATGGGTCAGCGCGGTCTCCAGCGTGCCGATGGTCTCATGGATCACACCTGTCCTGTCGTAAAAAGGTACGACAGTCACCTTTGATACGGTACCATCGGACAGGGTCTTCTGGGGTAATGCGGCTTCCATTTCCGAGATTTTCTCCTTCACGTTGTTGATCACCTCCAGCGGGTTGGATCCGTAGCGTGCCACAACCACGCCACCTACGGCTTCCACCCCTTCCTTGTCGAGGCCGCCGCGACGCGTGGCCGGGCCGAGATTGACAAAGGCCACATCTTTGATTTTTACCGGCACGCCATTGCGGACCGTAATGACCGCCTCTTCGAGGTCACCCGCATTCTTGATGTATCCCAGCCCCCGGACGAGGTATTCTACCTTATTGATCTCCACCGTCTCCGCACCGATATCGAGATTGCTCTTCTGAATCGCATTCATCACATCCATGATGGAGAGGTTGTAGGCACGCATGGCGTTCGGATTGATCTCCACCTGGTATTCTTTGACAAAGCCACCTACAGAGGCCACTTCGGCTACACCTTCGGCAGAAGAGAGGGTATACTTGACTTGAAAATCCTGTAAGGTGCGTAACTCATCAGGACCCCAACCGCCGGTGGGCTCACCGGTATCAGGATTTCTGCCTTCCAGGGTATACCAGTATATCTGGCCCAGGGCAGTAGCATCCGGCCCCAGGCTGGGTTGTACTCCTTCCGGTAGCGTTCCCGATGGCAGTGAATTCAATTTTTCCAGAATGCGTGAACGACTCCAGTAGAATTCAATGTCTTCTTCAAAGATGATGTAGATGAACGACATGCCGAACATGGAAGTGCTGCGGATGGTCTTTACACCGGGAATACCGAGCAGTGAGGTGGTCAGCGGATAGGTGATCTGATCCTGGATATCCTTTGGTGATCGCCCCATCCACTCTGTGGCAACGATCTGTTGGTTGTCACCCAGGTCGGGGATGGCATCCACAGGTACCGGGTCACGCGGCAACAGACTATACCAGTTAAAGGGAGCCGTGGAGATGCCCCATAC
>JAAZLV010000312.1 GCA_012799155.1 Bacteroidales bacterium
CTGAAAGAGAAAGAAGATAAACGGGCGATGGACCGCATGTTCAAACAGTAAGCAATGCAAAAGCTCTCCTGGAAAAAGTTGATGCTGCAGGCCGCCGGCAAGTCGGGCCGCACCACCTTCTGGCTGTTGCGCATCATCCTACCCATTTCCCTGCTGGTACGCTTGTTCGATTACTTCGGTGCACTTGCATGGCTGGCCGGTTTCCTCGATCCGCTTTTTGTAAACATGGGTCTCCCCGGCAGTACAGCCATTGTCTTTATCACCAGCATCTTCCTTCCGTTATATGCTCCCCTGGCAATCATCACCTCCCTTCCGATTACCCTGCGTGAGCTAACCATCCTGGCGCTTATGTGTCAGATCTCCCACAACCTCCCTGTGGAGAGCGCCATACAAGCCAAGACAGGAACCTCCTTCTGGGCAATGACACTGCTGCGAATCGCCATGAGCATCGTCGTGGGGGTGCTGCTCAACCTGATTCTACCTGCAGAGATGGGAATGCCCCTCTTCGCGCAGGGAAACGTTGTGACGGCCACCTCGCTTGGTACACTCCTGATGCTATGGTTGAAGAGCTTACTCCATATAGCTTTGCTCATTCTGGTAATTGTTTTCCTGTTGAATTTTTTATACAGCATGTTGGAAGCCTATCGGCTCATCCCTAAACTTAGCAGGGCGATCGAACCACTGCTCACATTCTTCGGACTGCCCGGGAGCACCGCTTTCCTTTGGTTGATCGGTTACATAGTAGGACTGGCCTACGGAGGTGCACTGATGATTGACCAGATGAAGGAGGGAAAGGTGACCCGTTCGGAAGCGAGCCTGCTGAACCATCACCTGGCTGTTTCACACTCCGTTCTGGAAGACAACCTGCTCTTTGTGGCGTTGGGAGTCTCCCTCTGGTGGATCCTGGCCGTACGGTTCACGATTGCTTTTGCCGTGGTGTGGCTAAGACGGTTCTGGCTCATTCTGAGAAGTCGCAGGATCACATTTTAGGCTCCTTTTTGCCGATATATCGGAATGAATGGTTATTTTTGAGGT
Organism: Bacteroidales bacterium; assembly: GCA_012799155.1. Classification (GTDB taxonomy): domain Bacteria; phylum Bacteroidota; class Bacteroidia; order Bacteroidales; family Dysgonomonadaceae; genus Proteiniphilum. Next base: position 1,036 of record JAAZLV010000312.1, read on the forward strand.
TATCAATAAAGTAGAGAACTGTTTTAGATGTTATTCCCATGAACAAGATTGAACAATTACTGGCCGAACGCATCCTGATCCTTGACGGGGCGATGGGCACGATGATACAACGCTATGGCCTTACAGAAGCCGATTTCCGTGGTGAGCGGTTCGCCGATTCACAGAAGTTGCTCAAGGGCAACAACGACTTGCTCTCGATTACCCGACCCGATGTGATTGGCGCCATCCACCGCCAATATCTCGATGCCGGTGCCGATATCATCGAGACGAATACTTTTAACGCCACTGCCATCTCGATGCAGGATTACGGCATGAGTCACCTGGCGGCCGAGATCAACCTCGCCGCCGCAAGACTGGCAAGAGAGGCTGCCGACGAGTATACCCTCAAAACGCCCCACAAGCCCCGTTTCGTGGCCGGGTCCATCGGTCCCACCAATAAGACTGCGTCGATGAGTCCCCGTGTGGAGGATCCTATGTATCGTGCGGCTACATTCGACGACTTCCGCAAAGCGTACCACGAACAGATCACCGCCCTGGTGAAGGGTGGGGTGGATCTGCTGCTGATCGAAACTATCTTCGATACGCTCAATGCCAAGGCAGCCATCTTTGCTGCCCAAGAGGTGGCTGCGGAGACCGGTATCAACACGCCCCTCATGCTATCGGTGACCATCACCGACCGGGCGGGCAGGACCCTCTCGGGACAGACCCTCCAGGCATTCGTAGCCTCCGTGAGTCATGCGAAACCTCTCTCCATAGGGCTGAACTGCTCTTTCGGTGCAGCCGATCTGAAACCTTACGTGAAGGAGCTGGGGCGCATAGCCCCCTTTTTCATCAGTGCCTATCCCAATGCCGGGTTGCCCAATCAGTTGGGTGAGTATGACGAGACTCCCGAGAAAATGGCGCTGCAGATCAGGGAGTTTATGGAAGAGGGACTGGTCAACATTATCGGTGGTTGCTGCGGCACCACCCCCGACCACATCGCCCGCTATGTAGCGATGGCGGAGAGTGCCCCTCCCCACCGGAAGGCAGAGCCACCTGCTTATCTGCAACTCTCGGGGTTGGAGATGCTGGAGGTCTCGCCACTCATCAACTTCATGAACATCGGTGAACGCTGCAACGTGGCCGGCTCTCGTCGTTTCCTGCGACTGATACAGGAGAAGAAATATGAGGAGGCGCTCGACATCGCCCGCCGCCAGGTGGAGGATGGAGCCCAGGCACTCGATATCAACATGGATGAGGGACTGCTCGAGGGAGCAGAAGAGATGACCCGTTTCCTCAATCTGTTAGCTTCCGACCCCGACGTGTCGCGGGTACCAATCATGATTGACTCCTCCAAGTGGGAGGTGCTGGAGGCGGGACTCAAATGCGTGCAGGGCAAGTCAATCGTCAACTCCATCTCCCTGAAGAACGGTGAGGAGGATTTCCTGCGGGAGGCACTGCTGGCGCAGCGATATGGCGCCGCGGTGGTGGTGATGGCCTTCGACGAGAAGGGACAGGCCGACACCTTCGAACGGCGCACGGAGATCTGCAGCCGTGCCTACAAGCTGCTCCTCGACAATGGCTTTGATCCCAGGGATATCATCTTCGACCC
>JAAZLV010000313.1 GCA_012799155.1 Bacteroidales bacterium
TGAATGGGGTGGGGATCAAGGCTGTGAATGCTCTCTCATCCGACTTCTTCATGGTGAGCTACCGTGAGGGACAGGCCAAAGAGGTTTTTTTTAACAAGGGTATCCTCCTGAAAGAAAGTGGGATAATATCCTCCGATCAGGCAAACGGCACCAGGGTGATGTTCACGCCCGATCAGGAAATATTTGGTGATTATCACTACCGTGAGGAGCACATCGAACCACTGCTGAAGAACTATGTCTTCCTCAACACAGGCCTTACAATCCTCTTCAACGGTAAAAAGTTCTTCTCAAAAAACGGACTGGAGGATCTACTCAATGAGAACCTGACATCGGAGGAGCTCTACCCCATTATTCACCTCCATGGTGAAGATATCGAGGTGGCCATCACACATACCACTCAGTATGGTGAGGAGTATTACTCCTTCGTAAACGGACAGCATACATCACAGGGAGGGACCCACCTCACCGCTTTCCGTGAAGCGGTAGCGCGTGTCATCAAGGAGTTCTACAACCGTAACTTTGAATATTCAGACATCCGAAATGGCATCGTAGCGGCCATAAGCATCAAGGTGGAAGAGCCTGTGTTTGAATCGCAGACCAAAACAAAACTGGGGTCAAAAGAGATGACTCCTGGTGGGACGTCGGTGAGTAAACATATCAACGATTTCCTGAAAAAAGAGCTCGACAATTACCTCCACAAGCATACCGATGTGGTAGAGATTCTCCAGAAGAAGATTCTCGACTCAGAGAAGGAACGCAAAGCTATTGCAGGGGTCACCAAGCTGGCACGTGAACGAGCCAAGAAAGCCAACCTGCACAACAAGAAGTTGCGGGACTGCCGCATCCACTACAATGATGTGCGGGGTGACCAGCAAGAGAAGAGCAGCATCTTCATTACCGAGGGTGATTCGGCCAGCGGCTCTATCACCAAGAGCCGTGATCCCAATTACCAGGCGGTTTTCAGCCTCCGTGGCAAGCCGCTCAACAGCTTTGGACTCACGAAGAAGATCGTTTACGAAAATGAGGAGTTCAACCTGCTACAAGCTGCACTCAACATTGAGGAGAGCATGGATGAGCTGCGCTACAACAAGGTGATTATCGCCACAGATGCCGATACCGACGGCATGCATATCCGGCTGCTGTTGCTCACCTTCTTCCTTCAGTTTTTCCCCGACCTGATCAAGAAGGGACATGTCTACATCCTGCAGACTCCTCTTTTCCGTGTACGCAACAAGAAAAAGACGATTTACTGTTATACCGAAGAGGAGCGTTTGAATGCCATCAATGAGCTGGGGCCCAATCCGGAAATCACCCGCTTTAAGGGACTGGGTGAGATCTCGCCCGATGAGTTTCGTCATTTCATCGGTGAGGAGATACGACTCGACCGGGTTACCATGCGCAAGGAGGACCTGCTCAAGGAGTTGCTGGAGTTTTATATGGGTAAGAATACGCCAGAACGACAGAACTTTATCATCGACAACCTGGTTGTTGAAGAGGAGGGGGTTGCATAATGGAAAGAATTAACAAGCGAATTGCACTTTTCCCGGGTACTTTTGATCCTTTCACCATCGGACACGAGTCGCTGGTTCGAAGGGGTTTACAGCTGATAGATGAGATTGTGATTGCCATTGGTGTCAACGAATCGAAGAAATCATACTTCACACTCGAAGAGCGGCTGGAAATGATCCGTGACCTCTATCGTGAAGAACCTCGCGTGCGGGTGGAGAGCTACGAATCGCTTACCATAGATTTTGCCCGGGAGATCGGTGCAGGCTTCATCCTGCGGGGTATCCGATCGGTGTTTGACTTCGAGTATGAAAAAACCATTGCCGACATGAACCGAACCATTTCGGGAATCGAAACGTTTCTATTATTCACCGAGCCTGCGCTCACCCATGTCAGCTCTACACAGGTAAGAGAGCTACTACGCTACGGACATGACGTACGTCTCTTCATTCCGAAGGGGATGAGACTTAAACCTAAACCCTAAAAAAAAGATGAACAAATATTCTCTGATAACTTTGCTAAGCGTCTTCCTACTTTCTGGAAACGCTTTTTCTCAATTCAGACCCACCCCTGAAGGGTTGAAGTTGGAACGATCACTCCAGATGATTAACGGGCTCTATGTGGATGATGTGGATACCAAGGAGCTTGCAGAGGTTGCTATCCGCGCCATGCTCAAGGAGCTGGACCCTCACTCCACCTATCTTTCCGAGGAGGAGGTGAAGGCAATGAACGAGCCGTTGCAGGGTAACTTCGAAGGTATTGGCATCTCCTTCAACATGGTAACAGATACCCTCTATGTGATGGAGGTTATTGGAGGAGGTCCCTCCCAGAAGGTGGGAATCATGCCGGGTGACAAGTTCATCTACGTGAACGACACACTTATTGCCGGAGTGAAGATGACCAATCAGGATGTGATTGGCCGACTGCGGGGGCCCAAGGGTACCATCGCACAGGTGAAGGTGCAACGGCGTGGCGTGCCCGAGTTGCTCTCTTTCAGCATCATCCGCGACAAGATACCCATCACCAGTATCGATGCCGCCTACATGGTGACAGATGATATCGGCTACATACGTCTCAGTCGCTTTGGCATCACTTCGGGAGAGGAGTTCCGGGAGGCAGAAAGAAATCTCAAAAAAATGGGGATGAAACATCTGATCTTCGATCTTACAGACAATGGCGGTGGTATCCTGCAAACAGCAAATGAGATCGCTAGTGAGTTCCTCGGTGACGACAAGCTGATTGTATACACAGAAGGAAAAAATCAGCCACGTTACACCATGAATGCCACCGGCAAGGGAGAATTCAACGGAGGTAAGGTGGTGGTGCTTGTAAACAGCAACTCCGCTTCAGCCAGTGAGATCCTGGCCGGAGCGTTACAGGACTGGGACCGGGCTGTGATTGTGGGGCGCAGGACCTTTGGAAAAGGTCTTGTGCAACGGCAACTTCCCCTTCCCGACGGTACCATGATACGGCTCACCGTAGCCCGTTACTATACCCCCACTGGGAGAAGTATCCAGAAGCCTTACGTTCCTGGTGATCCGGATGGTTATCAGCAGGATTTCATGAACCGGTTTGAGCATGGAGAACTTTTTGATGCAGACAGTATCCGTTTTCCCGACTCTCTCAAATACACAACCCTGGTGAACAAACGAACCGTTTATGGCGGTGGCGGAATCATGCCGGATTACTTTGTACCGATGGACACCACGGGTACCATGCTCCATGCCCGTCTCAATGCCAAAGGGGTCATCAACAAGGTAGCCATCTCGGAGGTGGACAAGAAACGTAAAGAGTTGCTTCACAGCTACCCCGATGCGCGAACTTTCGCCAATGATTATGAAGTTCCCGCCCAGTTGGCTGAAAAGATTCGGGAGCAGGCAATGACCGACAGCGTTGAGTGGGATGAGGATCAGTATGAAACGTCAAGTTCATTGATACTCCTACAGCTTAAGGCATTGATTGGACGTGACCTGTACGACTCCTCCGCATTCTTCCGCATCATCAATGAGCAAAATGAAATCTTCCGTGAAGGTCTCCGGATCATTTCTGATGAACAACGTTATGGGTCTCTTTTAAAAGGTTTTGGCAGCAATTTCGCACAACAATAAAAACTGATTCTATATGAATTACGATTACAGCAAACTGCGAGTTGAAGGCGGCACTAAGGTAAACCTGAAGAATTTTGCCACCTGCGAGGATGGAGGCTTCACAAAGAAAACGGCGAAGAGAGAGATCAAGGACAACATCAAGGAACTGAAAGAATTGCAGGAGATGTTCTATGCAGACGACCGTTACTCGCTGCTGATCATCCTGCAGGCACGTGATGCAGCTGGCAAGGATGGTGTGATCCGCCATGTAATGTCGGGCATCAACCCTCAGGGATGTCGCGTGCATAGCTTTAAGACACCCACAAAGACCGAGCTGGAACATGATTATTTCTGGCGGCACTACAGGGCACTGCCGCAGCGTGGCATGATCGAGATCTTCAATCGTTCTCACTATGAGAACGTGCTTGCTACGAAAGTGAACCCGCAGTGGATCCTCAACGAGCGTATTCCCGGCTACGAGTCGGTAGAGAAAATTGATCAACAGTTCTGGGACAGCCGTTACGAAGCTATCAATGCAATAGAGAAGCATCTTCATCAGAATGGCACGCGCATCCTCAAGTTCTTCCTGAATGTCTCCAAAGAGGAGCAGAAAGAGCGTTTTCTCTCCCGTATCGATGAACCGCAAAAGAATTGGAAGTTCAGCACAGCCGATCTTCAGGTACGTTCACAATGGGATGCTTATGAGGAGGCGTTTGAAGAGATGCTGGAGAAGACCTCCATGCCCCACGCACCCTGGTATGTAATCCCTGCAGACAAGAAGTTCTTCGCCCGCGTGGCCGTTGGGGATATCATCCTGGAACTCTTTCGTTCGCTCGACCTGCACTATCCGCCTGCAGAGTCGCAGGAGATGCTTGCCGAAGCAAGAGAATTGCTTGAGAGGGAATAGTTGCTGTTTGAAAAGATGAAGAGAATGCTCTCACTGCTCGCCCTGTTGCTGCCACTATCAGCCATTTATCCACAAAAGCTGGTTGATACGGGAGGATATGGCTATGCAGCGAACTCAGTGAATACGGCTATCTTCCGAACCAACTCTCTGGTAACTCACAAAGACTCTCAATATCTCGCCTTTTGGGATGGTGAAGGGTACTTGGTTCTGGGAAAAAGAGGTGTAGACTCTGAAAAATGGACGCTTTGTGTGACACAGCACAGGGGAAATGTGAAGGATGCGCACAACGTGATCAGTCTTATGGTAGATGGAGAGGGATATCTCCATGTAGCATTCGACCATCATGATACCCCCCTCCGCTATTGCCGTGGTGTAAGGCCTGGATCGCTCATATTGGGAGAGCCGGAGTTGATGACCGGACAGGATGAGGATCGAGTCACCTATCCCGGTTTTTACCGTCTTCCTGACGGAGATTTGATCTTTACCTACCGCTCGGGTGCAAGCGGGAGGGGAAACCTGGTCATGAATCGTTACGACACAGCTTCAAAAAAATGGGAGCGGCTGCACAACATTCTCATCGACGGAGAAGAGGAGCGAAGCGCTTACTGGCAAATGTTTGTTGATAAAAAAGGGAGCATCCATCTCTCATGGGTCTGGCGTGAGACATGGGATGTGGCTACAAACCATGATCTCTGTTATGCCCGCTCTGATGATGGGGGCGTCAGCTGGATAAAATCGAACGGCGATCCTTACCGGTTGCCCATCACTGCCGAGAATGCCGAATATGCATGGCTGATTCCCATGGGAAGTGAGTTGATCAATCAGACCAGTATGAGTGCCGACCGAAAGGGGAATCCCTATATTGCCGGTTACTGGAGAGATCAGGGGAGTGATATACCGCAATATAGACTGGTATGGTTCGATGGAATCAGATGGCAACAACAGCAGGTAGCAGAAAGAAAGACTCCCTTCTCCCTTTCTGGTGGGGGTACGAAGATGATTCCCATCTCCCGTCCTCAGCTTGCAATCGATGAGAAGCGTGGAGGTAACATCATCTATTATCTTTTTCGCGATGTAGAGCGCGGGAGCAAGGTGACTCTGGCGAAAAATGTATCAGGAACAAAGAGCGATTGGGAGGTGATTGACTTGACTGACTTTTCTGTTGATGCCTGGGAGCCATCATTCGATACGGAGCTCTGGAAAGAGAAACAGAAGTTGCACATCTACGTGCAGCGCAGCAGCCAGGGTGATGGTGAAAAAACTACTGACCTGGAGCCCCAGCCTCTATATCTGCTGGAGTATGAGTGAAGCGGATTCAATACCCTGCTACCTCCTCTCGCGGAGGTAATTGTCCAGTCGTGTGATCAACCAGAAAATGCTGAATATCAGACTTACCAATACCACTGTTCCCCAAAATTTCGGCGATTGAAGAAATGCCTCTCCAAGCAACAGGTAGGCGCCACCAACGATAGCTGCCAACAGGATATACATTGCCCCGAAGATATTTCCCAGATCCCTCAGTAAAGAGACGCTTTTCTTTGCTAAGGGCGCTTTTTTGCGGGTGAGTGCATGCTCCGCCTCTATCTGATGCATGATGCGGTATTGCAGATTCTCCGGTGCCTTTTTGGCGGCCGATCGCATCAGCTCTCTTAATTGTTTATCCTCTGTCTCTGTTCTTATCTCTTTCATCGTGTTTCGCTTTTGTCCCTGTGTATGGGCATTTTCCTATAACCAGATAATAACCGATTAGTCGTAACCAATCTCTTCCATACTGTATGTCGCAGTCATCAGTTCCTTGAACATCTTTCGAGCCCGGAAGAGTTTTACCTTTACGTTTGGTTCGTTCAATCCGGTTATTGAAGCGATCTCCTTCACCGGATGATCCTCCATATAATACAATGTCAGCAGCAATGCGTCTCCTATTGGCATTCGCTCCAGCACATCCATCACCACCCCCTTGCGTTCTCTCTCCGTCAGTCTGGCATCAGCTCCCTGATCTGTCAGATCCGTTGCATGCTCTATCTCTATCTCGTTCATTCCTGACCATATGCGTGTTTTGGAATGAGTAACCGCCGTGTTGTAGACGATTCGGTAGAGCCAGGTGGAGAATTTGCTCTCAGAACGGAAGGTGTGCAGGTTACGGTAAGCTTTCACATAACTCTCCTGCACCACATCTTCCGCATCCTGCATATTGCCGCATATCCGATAGGCGATTGTGATTGCCATATCCTGATAGGTCTCGACAAAATATGCGAACGCGGAAGTGTTGCCCGAGAGCACTTGCTGCACACGCTGATTTTCGTTCATCACAACCGTTTATCCCAGTTCGTTCTCCTCCTGCTGTGGACCAAAAAACATTTTACGTGTCGCCAGGAAATAGACCAGATAACCTATCCCCAGGAAAAAGACCACACTGGCACCAGTGACCCAGAATTCGTTCCCATGTCCAATCACCAGGTACTCCGAACAGAGGAATCCCACGATGATGCCGATACCCAAAGCGATCAGCACGATGCCGTTGCGTAGCGATACCAAGCGGTTGGGATTGCTCTTCTGTTTTGTTTTGTTGGGTGGGATGATGCCCTGTTCAATCAGTCCCATTCGTTCCCGATGTTCGTTCCGGATAGCATTTAATCCGATCACCAGACCGGTGGCGATGGGCAGTCCTACTGCACAAAGGATGGCTACAATTGGTATCAAATCTTCCATATTCGCATGTTTTTAATTAAGTGAATCAATCTGTTTACATGCATAGGACATTCACTGACTTCATTCGGTTACAAAAATATGAAACATTTTTTCCCTAAAGCGATTAATTGTCGACAATAATCAATTTTTTAAGGTTTTCAATGCCCATAAATCTTCGAAATTGAGTTACTTTGTATTGATCATTGTGCGATGCTCTGTGATTGAAACCCTGGAACTAATGGTATGAATGAGAGGATACTGGAGAAACTGAACATCCTGGCCGATGCTGCCAAGTACGACGTGTCATGTGCGTCGAGTGGCACCTCGCGCCCTGCTGTCAAGGGAGGTATCGGCACGGCGACAGGGTGGGGCATCTGTCATAGCTTCACTCCAGACGGGCGGTGCATTTCACTCTTCAAGATATTGCTCACTAACCACTGTATCTACGATTGTGCCTACTGTACCAACCGTCGCAGCAATGATGTGAAGCGTACTGCCTTCACCCCGCGTGAGCTGGCCGAGCTTACCATCGCCTTTTACCAGCGCAACTACATTGAAGGTCTCTTTCTTAGCTCGGGGGTAATGCGTAACCCCGACTATACCATGGAGCAGATGCTGCGCGTGGTGAAGCTGTTGCGGGAGCAGTACCGCTTCAACGGTTACATCCACATGAAAGCCATCCCTGGTGCAAGCGACAATCTGATTGCACAAGCGGGCCGTTATGCCGACCGTATGAGTGTCAATTTGGAGATCCCCTCGGAGGAGAACCTGAAGCTGTTGGCTCCGGAGAAGAATTACAGTGAGGTGTTCGCCCCTATGCGGTTCATCCAGCAGGGGATGCTGGAAAGCGCTGAAGATCGGAAAAAGTTCCGCTCTGCTCCCCGCTTCGTGCCGGCAGGTCAGAGCACCCAGCTGATCATAGGTGCCACGCCCGCCAACGACCATCAGATTCTCACCCTCGCCTCGGCACTCTATCGGCGGCCTTCTTTCAAGCGGGTTTACTACTCGGGTTACATTCCTGTGAACAATGGTGACAGCCGTCTGCCGACACTCGCTGCACCGCCGCTGGTACGTGAGAACAGGCTCTATCAGGCGGACTGGCTCATGCGTTTCTACCAGTTCAAGGCATCCGAGATCGTCGATGAGTCGCACCCCGACCTGGATCTCGACCTGGATCCAAAGATGGGATGGGCATTGCGTCACCCGGAGTTCTTCCCGGTGGATGTCAACAGTGCACCCTACGAAATGATCCTCCGCGTACCGGGCATCGGCGTGAAGTCGGCAAAACTGATCGTTGCATCAAGGCGATACGGGCGACTGAGCAGTACTCAGTTGAAGAAGATAGGAGTGGTGATGAAGCGGGCACAATACTTCATCCTCTGTCGCGAGCTGCCGATGCAGACGGTAAACGAACTCACACCCCAGTATGTGCGACGGCAGGTTACGCAGAAGCAGCAGAAACGGACGGCCGAACTATTGCAGTACACCATTGAATGGGGGGAGTGAAGCAATGATCCTTTTCCACTACGACAAAACCTTTGAAGGATTGCTCTCTTGCATCTTCTTCGCCTATGCCCAGAAGTGCTTTCCCGATATGATCCTTTCGCCCTCTGATCAACAGCCGCTCTTTGCCGATGAGCAATACGTGGTGGTGTCGGATAAGGTGAAGGCATCACGGGTCTGGAGCAGCCTGGAGAAGAAGTTGTCGAAAATTGCACGCAGAATGATGATGAGTGTCTGGATCTCCGGATTGCCCGAAACAGAGATGCTTCTCTTTAGATACATGTGCAAGAACATAGACCATCCCCAAGGTGTTGAACTCAATTTTGGTGATACGGATGTGTTGCGGGTGAAGGAGATCGCACAGCAGGTCTCTCGCGAGGCACAACGCCTCGTGCAGTTTGTACGTTTTCAGGAGACTGCCGATGGAATCTGGTTCGCACCCATCGCACCTCGTTACAACCTGCTACCGCTGGTAGTGAAGCACTTCCGTAACCGCTACTCGTCTCAGCCCTGGATCCTTTACGATACCACACGCAATCAGGGTCTCTACTGGGACACCCATACTGTGCATGATGTTTCCTTTTCGCCTGCCGATCTGGCAGCCTTGAAACTCGGACAACTTAATGGAGATAAACAGTCGGACGAGGAACAGCTCATTCAGCGAATGTGGAAAGAGTATTTCCGCAGCATCACCATTCGGGAGCGGCTCAATCTGAAACTACAGCAACAACACATGCCTAAAAAATACTGGAAGTATCTAACAGAGTTACAGCAGTAAGCTACAGGCTACAATGTCGTAAACTTCTCACCCCAAACCATCAACATCGAACTTTAAACCTGCTATCTATTAAACGAAAAAACGGATTGCTGAGGCAATCCGTTTTACTTTAACTACGATAGGGAGCCGGCTCAATCTTTCTTCAGCAGATCACGGATCTCGGTCAACAGTATTTCCTCCTTGGTTGGTGCAGGCGGAGCTTCCGGAGCGGGTGCTTCCTCTTTTTTCCGCTTCATGCTGTTCATTGCTTTGATGACGAAGAAGATGGAGATCCCGATGATCAGGAAGTCAATGACAGCCTGGATGAAGGCACCATAGTTCCAGGTGATGGCAGGAGCAAGAATCTCTTCTCCCTGCAATACAGCCTCTTTCAGTACCACTTTCAGTTCGGCGAACTTGGAGTCACCAACTAACATTGCAATGGGTGGCATCAGGATGTCGTTCACGAACGAAGTGACAATCTTTCCGAA
>JAAZLV010000314.1 GCA_012799155.1 Bacteroidales bacterium
ATACGAAATCGGGTTCACCGTAGTTGGCCAGTTCGTAGTGTGAGGGGCGGATGAACATGTTGGTCACAAAGTGTGCCTGCCATGCTACTTCCATCACGAAACGCACTTTCATGCGGGTATCTTCGTTGGTGCCACAAAAAGTGTCTACCACGTATAATTTGTTAGCTTTGCTAAGTTGATTGGTGACGAGACCCTTGCAATAGTTGAATGCATCTGTGGTGCAGGGACGGTTGATTGTACCATCCCACCAGAGGGTGTCTCTTGTTACATCATCTTCAACAATGAACTTATCTTTGGGTGAACGACCGGTAAACTTTCCGGTATAAACTGCCGTAGCGCCTGTTTTGGTAAGTTTGGCTTTTTCGAAACCTTCGTTAGCAGGATTCATCTCATCCTGGAAAAGTGTCTCGTAGGAAGGATTGTGAAGGATTTCGAAATCTCCCGCAATGCCATACTTGCTTAAATCTAAATTTGCCATCTTGATAAATTTTGGGTTGTTATGTATGTTTGAAATAAACTCAATTTTGATGAACCTTAAAACAACGATACAAATATAGTGCTTTTACCTGAAACAGGAAAGGAATTAAAGAAAATTTTCTTTAATTATCTGTTTTTTCGCAGAAAAACTTCTATTTCAACAAAAAAAACGGATATTTGTTTACCATAGAGCCGAAAATCACTACCTTTGTTTTCCGAAAAATCATTGATCACAATAGAACTGCTAGCATGAAAGTAACCAATTTTTCGGAAACCAACTCCTTACTTAATTCATTTGTTCGTGAGATAAGGGATGTCACCATCCAGAACGACAGGCTTCGCTTCCGCCGCAACATTGAACGGCTGGGTGAGATTATGGCCTACGAGATCAGCAAGGAGCTTCGTTACAAAACCATTCAGGTAAAGACACCGCTCGATGTGGCGGAGGTGAGTGTGCCGGATGAGAAGGTTGTAATCGCCACCATATTGCGTGCGGGACTTCCTTACCATCACGGAGTACTCAACTATTTCGATGGAGCGGAGAATGCTTTCGTGTCGGCATACCGGAAATACAAGGAGACAGGTCACAAGACCTTTGACATCCATATTGAGTATATTGCCTCGCCCTCGATAGAGGGAAAGACGCTCATCCTTACCGACCCGATGTTGGCCACGGGGGGCAGCATGGAGTTAACCTATCGGGCATTGCTCACCAAGGGAAATCCCTCGCACATTCATATTGCCACTATCATTGCCAGTCAACAGGCCATAGACTATTGCATCAAGAATTTCCCTGAAAATAAAACAACCATCTGGGCTGCAGCCATAGACCCCGAACTGAATGACTCTTCCTACATCGTGCCGGGTATCGGTGATGCGGGTGACCTTGCTTACGGTCAGAAGGACTAATTGTAGAATTTCTTTTCAAACGCCCTGAATTCACCTCTTTTCAGGATCAAGCGTTTCCATACTGCGACAAGAAAACCGCTGCCGTAGCCGGTGAGTTGTATCCAGGCGGCAGCGATGCTGTAGAGTGCCACCTTTGCCGAACGGTTGGTGCGTGCTGAATCGATGAAAACCATCAGGCAGTAGAACAGCGGAAACAAGATGAGTACCGGTAGCAGGAAAGTGGCAATCAGGATCAACGCCATACCGGTGACAAAGAGGGCGGGAAGCATGTGTACAAGCCTGAGGGAGCCTGGATGTAGCAGATGGAGGTTTATTCTGGCAATGCCTGAGTTGTAGACTTGCTTGAAGAACTGGCGGAATGTGGAACGCCGCTTGTGATAGACGTAGGCCTCCCTGATGAGAGCGGTATGAAACCCTGCTTCTGTGAGTCGCAGACTGAAATCGATATCTTCCCCAAAACGCATGGCGCCATACCCTCCTAATTGGTTGAATACATCTCTCGATACCCCAAGGTTAAAGCTTCGCGGGTGGAATTTTTCCATTGATCGCTTACCGCCACGAATGCCTCCCGTGGTAAAGAAGGAGGTCATTGCATAGTTGATCGCTTTCTGTATGGGGCTGAAGGTTGAGAGGGCTGCATCAGGACCGCCGAACGCGTCTGTTTGACTTGTTTCAAGAAATGCAAAAACCGTACTTAAATAGTGTGGAGGTATGATGCAGTCGGAATCGAAAAAAATGAGATAATCGCCCTTGGCAATGTCAGCTCCGGCATTGCGTGTGAGACCGGGTCCGCTGTTGTTCTTCTCAAAGTAGTTGATATTGAGCCGATCTGCATATTTCTGTACCACCTGGTCTCCTTTTAGTGTTGAGCCATCTTCTGCTACAATCACTTCAAAATTATCAAAATTCTGTTTGCAGAGACTTTCCAACAACTCATCCAATTCATCAGGACGATTATAAAGGGGGATCACAATAGAAAAATACATAGGCTGACAGCAATTTGGTGATGCAAATCTAATGAATTTCATCCATATTCTGATGGTACTTTGGAGGATTCGGGGTTGAGATAAAAAATAAAACAAAATAAATGTGAAAATGTTTGAATATTTAAAAATAGACACTACCTTTGTCTAATTGGAAGATTAGGCTGTTGCTACGTCTCAAAGCATATCTTATTGGAATAACAGTTCGGAAAAACTGTGGTTATCTATGGCAAAAAGTTCAGGCATACTCTTTTTTCTTGTTACCTTGTGGATGGCGCTCTCATGCGGCAGCCGTGAGGGAACCTTTATCAAGGGTAAAATTGGGCATCTGGACTCAACCTACATTCTTGCTACTTACCTTTCATCCGATTCACTTGTGATAGATACCATTCCCATTGACGGTAAAGGACGTTTTAGTTATGTGGTCAATCCCGATACCCTTACCGCTTACTCACTCTATCTCGATCAATATGAAAGTGCTGTTGTCGTATTTGCCGATCGCAATGACCATATCACGGTGAACGGTGATGCACAATCGCCTGATATGATCAAAGTAGTGGGCAACGAAGTGAACGATGCGCTTACCCTATTCAAATCAGAAAATGAGGATCTGCTCAAACAACGAGAGTTGCTGCTAGCAAATCTAAGGTTAAGCAGTGAACTCGATTCAGGTAACAGCCATTCACGTTCCCGGCAGGAAGAGCTGTTGAAACTGAATGTACTCAATCATGAGTTGACATTGAGGGCAGAAGAGACCATCAAGGAGAATCCGGCAAAAATGTCAAGCCTCATACTGATCAACAGTTTCTTTGTTCAGAGTGACAATCCTACGGTTCTAGAACGTGTGCTTGGTTACATGCAGGGCGAAATCATGGAGAGCGAGCTGGCCATGACACTTAAAGCTTATTCGGAAATGATAAATCGTTCGGCTGAAGGGGCCAGGATGCCCTTCTTCACGCTGAAAGATGAGGATGGTGAGGAGATCCGCTCGAACGATTTCAGAGGGAAGTATCTGTTGTTGTCATTTGTCTCTACTGCCGGGGATGATTCCCGTGAGACGATACGACAATTGAAAGAGGAGTATGAGCAGATGGATGAGGAAGAGGTGGCATTTGTCACCATCTACATCGATTCCGATGTTTATCCGGTGGGTTACAGCGAGAGTGACTCTCTTCCCTGGATTTCCATTCCCGAGAAGAAAGGATGGGGAGCAGAGATTGTGGAAAGTTACAACGTGCAGTACATACCTTATAACATTCTGATTGCCCCCGACGGGTTTATCAATGCGCGTAACATCCCTGCTCATGGTATTGCGGAAGTAATCGCGGAAGCTTCCGAAGATTAAGTTTCATTCAAAAGAGGGTTACATGCTGGTCAAGGTTTTTGGAGCAGCTGTACAAGGTATTCACGCCACACTCATCACCATCGAGGTGAATGTCTCACGCGGCATCCGCTTTCTCCTGGTGGGACTGCCCGATGCATCGGTCAAGGAGAGCCACGAAAGAATTGTATCTGCACTGGAGGTGAATGGCCTTCGTTTTCCCCGTCAACAAGTAGTCATAAACATGTCGCCGGCCGATATCCGCAAGGAGGGGTCGGCATACGACCTTCCCCTGGCCGTGGGAGTGCTTGCTGCTTCCGGTGCGATCAGTACCAATCGCCTCGCAGATTCATTGATGATGGGCGAATTGTCGCTCGACGGCAACATCCTCCCCCTGAAAGGTGCCCTCTCCATTGCCGTGATGGCAAAAGAGCAGGGTTACAGCAATCTGATACTTCCGGCATCCAATGCCAGAGAGGCCGCGGTAGTGGAGGGCATATCTGTCTACGGTGTGGAGAACATTCTTCAAGTGGTATCATTCTTCAGCGATGAGAGCAGTATGCAACCTGTCAAGGTTGACCTGGAGCATCTGTTTCTGGAAGAACGACTCTCCTTTGAGTATGATTTCTCTGACGTGAAAGGTCAGGAGAGTGTGAAACGAGCTTTGGAAGTGGCTGCAACTGGTGGACACAACCTGATCATGATAGGTCCCCCCGGCTCAGGTAAATCTATGATGGCCCGCAGGCTACCCTCCATTCTGCCTCCTTTCGTCCTGGAGGAGGCACTAGAAACAACCAAGATACACAGCGTGGCCGGTAAAATGGGACAACACCTGGCGCTGATGGCCCGACGCCCTTTTCGCTCCCCACATCACACTATATCCGATGTGGCGATGGTGGGAGGTGGTTCCTGGCCACAACCGGGAGAGATCAGTCTGGCCCACAACGGCGTACTTTTTCTGGATGAACTACCCGAGTTTAACCGTAACGTGCTGGAGGTAATGCGTCAACCGTTGGAGGATCGCAATATAATCATTTCACGAGCCCGTTCATGTGTGGAGTATCCGGCCAACTTCATGCTAGTGGCAGCTATGAACCCCTGCCCATGTGGTTATCACAATCATCCTGAAAAGGAGTGTGTGTGCAATCCCGGTACCATACAACGTTACCTCAACAGGATTTCGGGACCCTTGCTCGACCGTATCGACATGCAGATTGAGATTGTGCCGGTACCATTCGAGAAAATGGCTGCTACCGGAGAGGCCGAGAAGAGTGAGACAATTCGCCAGAGAGTAATACGAGGCCGTGAGATACAACGAGAACGATTCAAGAATATAAGTGGTGTATATTGCAACGCACAGATGAGTAACAAGATGCTTCATCGATATGCACAACCGGATGAAACGGGACTGAGACTGTTGAAGGTGGCCATGGAGCAATTGTCACTTTCAGCTCGCGCCTACAGTCGCATTCTGAAAGTGGCACGGACCATTGCCGATCTGGCGGGCAGTGAGTCGGTCAGGTCAGGGCACCTGGCGGAAGCCATCAGTTACCGCAGTCTCGACAGAGGATCCTGGGTTGGTTATTAGCGTTTATCGCTTTTCGAAGTGATGATCATCGTAATATTTCGAGAAGTTGTGACCCCAGCGGAAGCCTCTCTCGGTAAAAGCCTTCACAACTGGATGACTAGGGAAGAGTGTGCCGTTGATGGTGGTGTCTGAGAGTGCCCCCAAAGGTTCGTTGGGACGATTCCCCCTTTTCCAGCGTAACGGATTGAAGCGTGGATTGAGATCAATTGCCATGCCATGCGCATGCTTTGAATAGGTGATGTTACGGTAGCAAAAACTGTAACTGTTGTTGTCTGCCATCGATAGGCTGTCACTCCAATTGTACCTCACCACCGGAATAGCCTTCTCAATAACAAAACCTTCATTCAGCATAAAGGTGAACAGATCCCTTATATCGGCTGAGATTTTCCTGTTGCACAGTATCTGCCCCCTATGGATCGCTCCATCCACAGAGAGATAGTGGACTTCCAGCAATTCCAGTTGATCAATGATCTTGTCGGGTGCCATTGTTCCCGCGATGGCTTCTTCAAAACTGTAATTGGCATCGACGATGGTGTCTGCCGAATGAAGTGTTGTCTCAACCGCTGATGTTTGCTGTTCAGCTGCCTGAGTTGGCTCTTTTTTCACTGGCCCGCTACAGGCATTTATGAGAGACAGAATGATTAAGACTTGAAATGTGATTCGCAAGGGGTGAATGATCAATGTGATAGTGAGGTTTGGGTGTAGTCACACCCGATAGAAAACAATTTAACTCAGTTCGAGTCCAAACTCATCAGAAAGTTTTTGGAGAGAAGAGTTCTGTTTTGTCATCTCTTCAAAGATTTCACGCGAGGTGAGTGCCTTGCGGATGGCATTCCCCTCTGCAATCCTGATTGACATGGTGATCTCTCCATTGTCTAACTTCTCACGTAGAAAAGAGAGAATGGAGTAGCTGTAGTCATTGAGATATTGACTGTTCAACTCCGTGTTTACTTCCACCTCGAAGAGCTCTTCGCCGATCAATCGTGGCAGATAAAGTGTCATGGTGTTTTTCAACAATTTTTCTTCAGTGAGCTGCTCTGCAAATTCTTTCCAGGCTGCCAACAGTTCCTCCTCGCTGAATTGACGCGATCCGGAGACCTCTTTCACCTCACCGGTTGATTCGGGTTCATTCACTTTATTTTCGGAGAGTGAACTGAGTGATACACCCATACCGTATACCGAGGTGTATTTTTTTTTCTGTGTACTACTCTTTCCGGGAGGGGGGGCAGGAGCATAGGACTCACCTTCTGAATCAGCCACTTCCGACCGTTGGGAGATGTGCTCTGTTGCCTCCTGTGGTGGTTTCTCTGCTGTGGTAATATCCTCTGTTGACTTGTTAACAGGTTTGCTTGTTGCTTTTGTTGCTTCTTGGTTGCTGCTGCCTTTGTGTCCTGCCTCAATCGGTTTCAGACTCTTTTTTTTTTCGTCCTTCGCCAACGTGCCTTTTTCATTGAGCTGGCACAACTTGATCAGCATCAGCTCCAACATCAAACGCTTGTTTTTGCTGATACGGTAGTTGAGGTCACAATCGTTGGCAATAGCTATTGCTTCATAGAGAAATGCGTTATTGCATCTTTTTGCCATCCCGGTATAACGATCGCGGATAGAAGCACCCACCTGGAACAA
>JAAZLV010000315.1 GCA_012799155.1 Bacteroidales bacterium
CGCAACTGGATCTGGGAACTGGTTCTCGACAAAGATGAACATCCCGTGATAGCGATGGTAAGCATCGATTCATCCAAATCTTCGCACGATTATTACCATGTGAAGTGGACAGACAACCAGTGGAAGAAAACATTCCTCTCCAATGCCGGAGGTCATTTTCACCAGTCGCCCGATATCGAAAAATGTTATAGTGGCGGAATGACCATCAACAAGAATGATCCACAAGTGATATACGGATCAGTGCCTGTAGAGGGAAAACATGGGGATGTGTACGAACTGGTAAAGTTCACCGTCGCTGAGGATGGAAGCGAACGCAGTGCCGAACAGATTACCTTCGATTCACCAGCCAACAACATCCGCCCCTATTCCATTGCAGGTCTGAAAGGAGCGGCATCACTCGCATGGATGCAAGGTGATTATTACGACTGGATTGTGAGCAAAGAGAGACCGGAAGGTTTTCCCACTGCTATCCGTACAACTGTCTCCTTGCCGGAAGACAGCACTGGTCTTGAAAAAGGGTTGCTTTATGAGTATTACCATGAAGCCACAACACAGATGGAGGACTCCATTCGGGTTGCTGCCACAGAGACTTTCACCCTGGTGTTGGACCTTTCGTTTCCCTCAGATAGCACAGGCGGAGAAATTATACAATTTGCCGGACTCACTTATGTGATTCCATATGAAGAGATGTCAATGCCCTACCTCACCGATGGCATCTCCAACTTTAAGAGCAGCAATTTGCTGGCACGGTCAGACAATTGGAAAAATCAAGAGAGGGCTACTAACGGCAAATGGTATGCAGTTGAAAAGCTCCGCAAATTCAGACTTGTCATCACATATGAGGAGGGAACTCTCCGCACCTATATTGACGGGTTGCTCGACCAGTCATTTCCCCTTGAAGGCATCAAGCTCAGAGAAGTGACAACGGGCGAGTCAAAGGGAGTCATTGAGAAGCTATCAGTTTTCAATCGAAGACTCTTGCAGGATGAGATCAAGATGCTACCTTAACTTTCTACAGAACCGGAAAAGCGCTCCAGGTATTCCGTAGGACGCATGTTGAACTCCTTCTTGAAGCAGGAGCTGAAATATTTTGGATCGTTGAATCCCACCGCATAGGCCAGCTCGGAAATGCGTATCTGCCTGTTCTGATCCATGATTCGACAGGCAGCTTTCATCCGGATGTTGGTGATGAAAGCCGATGTATTCAGTCCGGTGAGTGATTTCAACTTGTTGTAGAGGGTTGACTTGCTGACCCCCATCTCTTCCGAGAACTGTTGTTGATCGAAGTTCGAATCATCGAGATGCCGGTTGACGCAATCAATAGCTTTCTGCAGAAAAGTCTCATCGAGATTGGTGATATTCATCTCCTTCATGTCGAACACCAGCTGGCTCTTGAAGTCATGTGCCACCCGTTCACGGCTCTTCAGCAGGTTTCTGATTCTGGCATGCAGCACGTTCAGATTAAAGGGCTTGCTGATAAACGCGTCGGCACCCGACTCATAAGCATCGGCACGATCTTTTTCATCTGTTTTGGCCGTCAAGAGGATAATAGGGATATGGCTGTACTCGATGTTGTTCTTGACCAATCGACACAGTTCCACTCCATCAATTTCAGGCATCATGATGTCAGAAACGATCAGATCGACTTTCTCATGTTCCAGCATCACCAGCGCCTCTTTCCCGTTTGTAGCAGAACAGACCTGGTAATCATTGTTCAACAAACGCTGCATCAACTCAAGGATATCCTCATTGTCTTCCACTACCAGCACCTGCGGAAGATGCCCTCTTTTCACATCATTGAGCACATCTTCAACATCTGGTTGTGGCTTATCAGTTGTGGGCTCCTGCTCCTCACGGGTAACAGGACGATCAATTTCTGACTCATCAAAGTAGGAGATATCGATGGGGAGGGTCACAATGAATTCACTCCCCTTACCGGGTTCACTCGCCACCTCGATGGTACCATGCGAGAGGGTCACCAGATCTTTCACCAGTGAAAGGCCAATACCGGTACCGGTTGTTCTGTGCTGTCGATAGTCTCCTTCGTAAAACCGTTTGAACAACATCTGTTGTGCCTCAATAGGGATGCCGGTTCCGTCATCTTTTACAGAGATACGGATTTGATCCCTCTCCTC
>JAAZLV010000316.1 GCA_012799155.1 Bacteroidales bacterium
GCAGGGCTGCTACCTGGTAACGCGCGACGGCCAGGAGATGCAACTGCGTGCGCAGGGATGGGATCCCATCTCCGGGGAATAAATTTCCATATTTTTTAGGTACTTATTTTGGAAATCCCGAAAATGCACTTATCTTTGCACTCGCAATTTAAGCAATGTTGGTGCCATAGCTCAGTTGGTAGAGCAAAGGACTGAAAATCCTTGTGTCCCCGGTTCGATTCCTGGTGGCACCACAAAAAAAAGGTAAATAGTTGAAATACTGTTTACCTTTTTTTATTCAATTGATCGGTCAATCAATCACTTCGAATGTCAATTTTACATTTACACGAAATTCCTGAATCTTACCATCGCGTACGGTGGCCGATTGTTCGTTGATGTAAACAGAACGAATTCCTTTCAACGTTTCGCTTGCTTTAGCAACTGCCTTTTTTGTTGCATCTTCCCAACTCTCGGTTGAAGAAGAAAGAATCTCAACGACTTTTAATACAGATATAATGATAGGTTTTTACAAGGTAAATAAAAAATGAAGTAAATATTTAGGTTATTTTGTAACGCAATATCAGTACAATAGTTCAATCAAATCTGTATAAAACAGCTCATCTCATTTCGGCTTTCCATTTAACAATCACAATCTATCATCGCGACCAACCATCGGGGTCTGCACTACCGGCATTGTGGCTTTCTGAAAAAAACGACGCAAGATACTTGTCAATGTACCGCTCTTTCTCTTTCGACCTGTACTGCTGAATGTAACGGGGATGCTCCAGTACCGTCAGCTTCTCGAACAGCTTCTCCTCACTGTTCAGCCTGTTGATGAAATCGGCATTCTTTTTTCCCAGCACGAACACCTCGGTTGTGTCCAGACCGAGCAGGATGTGCTTCTTTAGTGTGTCGATCATGAACTCCTTCACCGCCTCAAAGAGCAACGGATCATCGTAGTAATTCGCATTGACCCACTTTCCGCCGGTTTTTTGCCGGATGATGGCCAACGGGAAAGGGGAGTTGATGTAAAAATCCCCGTAAAAACGCTCTGCACCCCCATAAGCCTCAATCATCTCGTAGACGAAGAGGGAAGATACCTCGTGGGTGTGTGCCGAACACATCGGAATGCCACAGACGCTTTCCAGTCGCTTGGTATCGGTGAAGGGGATGCCTGTCACCCCTGCCCCGTGCCTGCCAGGGTTGATCCCAATGAGAAACCTTCTTTCACAGTTGTCATTGTAATACTTCTGATAGAAAGCCTGCATCACCTCCATCGTCTCCGGGTTGTCGAGGAAGGGGTTGACCACATTGAACCCCTCCGGCAAATCACCGGTGAAGGAGAGTTGCCGGTTGAATGCGATTACCTTCTCTGCAAATGTCTGTATCATTTTATTCTTTTATCTTTAATACCGTTAGTGTTTCATTCAGCGTCTCTCGGATCCTGTCTCTCGACTCCTGTTTCCTTCTGATTTTTTGCATTTGATCTAAATCCATTTTCAATACCAAACAAGGACGACACAGGGTCTTACACGGGTTCTCGGTGTCTCTAGCCTTATTGCACCCTTATACCCTCCTTATACCCACTCCCAAATTTATTGAGGTTGGTATAAGGGTACAATATCGTTGGAATATAAAAACAGACTTGATTAACATGCGAACAAATTGCAGGAAGCCACCGGTGAAAATCATCGGGATGAAAGATTAAACATCCTGTGCACTTCATCAAGTTATCAGAACATGCTTTGCAGTGCCTTCCGGTTTTGGATGGTGATCTCCCGGCGGTCGACACCGATGATTCCCTCATCGGCCATCTCCATCATTACCTTTACCAGGGCGGGACGGGAAACACTGAAGAGACGGGCCATCTCCTCCTTCGAGATTTTCAGTAGGAAACGGCTCTCACCGGCTGACTCCTTCAACAGGTAGTAGGCCAGCTTGGCACGGATGGTACGCAGTGACACCAGGCGCAGTTTCTCCGACAAAAAAGAGACCTTGTTGGAAATATAGGAGAGGAAAGCCATCATGAACTCCTCATACTTGCGCATCAGGAAATAGACATTCTCTCGGGGAATCACCACCAACACGCTGGGCTGACTGCATATGGCCGAAACAGGCGAACGGTTGTCGTTCGAGAAGAGGAAACCGGTGGCCATCGGGTTGGGTGCCCTGAGCTGCTCCACCTTCATGAAATCTCCTTTCTCATCAGCCATCTCGGTTACGACCTCACCCTTCACCAGGATGTAGAGCGACTCGTAGCGCGATCCCTGCGTCACAACCACATCCCCCTTCTCATACCTTCTTACCGAGTAGCGAAGATCCTCCAGAAAATCATCTCTCTGCTCTTCCGGCACGGAGCTGCAGAGGGGACACTGAAAAATGGCACGGGAGTGATCCGTGGGGGGTATCATGGGATGCATAGGCTCAACTTGTTTGTGCATGATTGCTGATGGGCTGCTCTATAGCATGCTGTGAGAAAAGATGGTGAACAGCTTAACCGAACTAAAAATAGGCATTTTTTTGCAAACGTCATAATTATTACACTTTTTTTAGCTTTTAACGCCTTTCTTTGTTAAGGTGAATTATCATAAATGCACGCACCATGGATAAACTGCGAAACCTTTGGAATGAGATCAGGCCCCGCGGTGGCTGGAAATATCCGGCCATCATCATCAGCGGTGCCTTCGTGGGTCTGTTTATCTATACCTTCTTCACTGCCCGCGCCTACAGCTACCTCTCAAACGACCCAGCCACCTGTGTGAACTGTCATATCATGGGACCCTACTACGCCACCTGGATGCACAGCTCCCATGGCAGGAACACCACCTGTAACGATTGCCACGTGCCGCAGGACAGCAAGATCAGAGGGTACTACTTCAAGGCAGTAGACGGGCTGCGCCACTCGGCCGTCTTTACCATCCGCGGTGAGGATCAGGCTCTGCAGGCCATCCCTGCCAGCTCGGAGGTGATCATGGAGAACTGTGTCAGGTGCCACACACAGCTCAACAGCGAATTCATCCGCACCGGCCGCATGGGATTCAAGGAGATGAAGGAGATGGGCGGACATGCCTGCTGGGACTGTCACCGCGACGTACCACACACCCGCAGCCGATCACTCTCCTCAACACCCAACGCACGCATCCCCATGCCGGAGACGCATGTTCCGGAGTGGCTGCAGAACTTGATGAACGAAGAGAAAGATTGAGTGACAATAAATCGATTAAAAAAAACAATAGCACTATGAACAGGAACAGAAATCACAAGGGAATGAAACCCTGGGTAGGATGGCTCCTCTTTTTCGTCACAATGGGTGTCGTATTCCTGCTGGGGATGCTGGCAGCATCGATCACACAACGCAGGGCCGAGATTGCCAGCGTGATGAACAACAGGAAGATCGAGATCACCGGCATCGAATCGAGGAATGAGATCTTCGCGGAGAACTATCCCCGTGAGTACGAAACCTGGACACAAACAGCCGACACCACCTTCCAGAGTGAGTTCAACGGCAGTAGCATGGTGGATGTACTGGAGGAACGCCCCGAGATGGTGATCCTCTGGGCCGGATATGCCTTCTCGAAAGATTACAGCACACCGCGCGGTCACATGCATGCCATCGAGGATATCCGTCATACCCTCCGCACCGGTTCACCGATGGGTCCTGATGAGGGACCGCAGCCGGCCACCTGCTGGACCTGCAAGAGTCCCGACGTGCCCCGTCTGATGGATTCCGTGGGCATCGCCGAGTTCTACAACAAGCCTTGGTCGCACTGGGGACATGAGATCGTCAACCCGATAGGCTGTGCCGACTGCCACGAGGCGGAGACCATGAACCTCAGGGTCAGTCGCCCCGCCCTGATTGAAGGATTTGAGGCAATGGGCAAGAATGTTCAGGATGCCACCCACCAGGAGATGCGCACGCTTGCCTGTGCCCAGTGCCACGTAGAGTACTACTTCACACCGGAGGGGAAATACCTCACCTTCCCCTGGCACAACGGCACCACAATGGAGGGTGCAGAGCAATACTACGACGAGATCGGCTTTGCCGACTATACCCACGCCCTGAGCAAGGCCCCCATCATCAAGGCGCAGCATCCCGACTACGAGATCTACAGCACCGGTATCCACGCCCAGCGCGGTGTCTCCTGTGCCGATTGCCATATGCCCTATGTATCGGAGGGGGGCATCAAGTACAGCAGCCACCACAAGAGAAGTCCCCTGGCCAGCATGAACAACACCTGCCAGGTGTGCCACCGCGAAACCGAGGAGGATCTCCGCAACAATGTTTACGAGAGACAGCGCAGCGCTGACCAGATCCGCAACCTGGTGGAAAAGGAACTGGCAACAGCACATCTCGAGGCACAGTTCGCCTGGGAGAAGGGAGCCACAGAAGCACAAATGAAGGAGGCGTTGCAGCTGATCCGCCAGTCGCAGTGGCGCTGGGATTATGCGGTAGCTTCACACGGCGGATCATTCCACTCACCTGTGGAGTTCCAGCGGATCCTCTCCCTGAGCCTCGACCGTGCCCATAAGGCCCGCTTCGAGATTGCGAAGGTGCTCGCGCTGAACGGCTTCACCGGCAATGTACCGCTACCCGACATCTCCACCA
>JAAZLV010000317.1 GCA_012799155.1 Bacteroidales bacterium
CAGTTTGATCAATCATAATCGTTACAATGTCCGATGGAATTCAGCTGTGATTGAGCCTCCGAACAAGAAAATTTCAACTTTTAGGTAATTTAGCCCACAAAATTACAATATTTATTGCCATTTCGACTCCTGTTTGTTTTGTAATCTGAAATCCAGGTTGTACTTTTGCACATATTTAGCATAAATGTGCAATCATGATCGAGCAGAATTTCATTCAACTTTACGAAATTAGTTTTAAAAATAATTGGCCACAGCCAGCCGTGACCGATTACAAGGAAAAGACCACCTACACATACGGTGAACTGGCCCGTGAAATTGCTCGGTTGCATCTTCTTTTCAGGGAACTGGGAATTGAGAAAGGTGACAAGATCTCACTGATTGGTAAGAACCACTCATCCTGGTCGATGCTTTTCATGGCAACCATCACCTATGGAGCAGTCATCGTACCCATCCTCCACGAGTTCAGCCCGGAGAGCATGGAGGAGATCATCACGCATTCCGATTCACGCCTGGTTTTTGTAAACGAATCACTCTGGAGCAAGCTGAATAAGGAGCGGATCAAGGTACCGGTATTTGAAATACCCAACTTCACACTGCTGAACTCAGAGAGAGCCGAAGTGAAAGAGATCATTGATTCTCTCGATGATCTGTTCAGGATAAACTACCCACAGGGTTTTAGCAAAGATGATATTCGTTATGCAGAAGTGGGTAACGAGGAGGTGATCTGCATCAACTATACCTCAGGTACTACCGGTTTCAGCAAGGGGGTCATGCTCACGGCCAATAATTTCGCAGGAAACGTAACCTATGCACACAAGCTTGACCTGCTGTTCAACGGTGAGAGAAACCTGGCATTTCTGCCCATGGCCCATGTCTACGGATGTGCGTTTGATTTCCTCTATGCATTGTCTGCTGGGGTACACAGTACCCTGCTCGGGGTGATTCCCACCCCTCAGAACCTGATAAATGCGTTGCAGGAGGTGAAACCCACATTGATCATGTCGGTACCATTGATTTTTGAGAAAATATACAAGAAAAAGATCCTCCCCATCATTGACAAACCGATCGTGAAAGCCGCAATGAAAATCCCGGTGTTAGAGAAGCTTATTCTTTCGAAGATCAAAAAATCATTGATTCACTCATTGGGAGGTAATTTCCGCGAGGTAGTTATTGGTGGTGCTGCACTGAATGCCGAGGTGGAAGCATTCTTTCACAAGATGAAATTTCCATTCTCAGTGGGTTACGGCATGACCGAATGTGCACCACTCATCTCCTATGATCACCACTATAATTTTGTCCCCACCTCCTGCGGTTCCGTCTTGGAAGGGATTATGGAGGCACGCATCGATTCTCCGGAACCGGAGAAAATACCGGGAGAGATACAGGTACGTGGTGAGAATGTGATGAAAGGTTACTACAAGAATCCGGAAGCAACAGCTGCCGCTTTCACCGACGATGGATGGTTGAAAACAGGCGATTCGGGCATCATGGTGGGTAAGCGACTTTTCATCAAGGGACGAATCAAAACGATGTTACTGACGGCCAATGGTCAGAATGTGTATCCTGAAGAGATTGAATCACGCCTCAACAACCTGCCTTATGTTGCTGAGAGTGTGGTGGTGCTCCGTGACTTCCGGCTAGTTGCGATGGTCTATCCCGATATGGCCGCTCTCGCAGCTGACCAGATCACACGGGAAAAGCTTGCTTCCATCATGCAAGAAAACAGGATTACACTCAACAAATCGGCTGCCAACTACGAGAAAGTCAGCCAGATAGAACTGGTAGAGAATGAATTTGAGAAAACACCCAAGAAAAGTATCAAACGTTTTTTATACAGTTGAAATGAATTCTAATTGATGTTTCCATACGTTTTTTGAATGAACTTTTAACGGTGACCATCAAATTAATGATATTTAACTATAAATTTTTACAGGAATATGTTTGATAACATGTTTTTGCTGTACATTTGCATCGTTTTTTAATAAACAAATTTATTTATCGTTTAAAATCATTAAAGAATGAAAAAAGTATTGTTATTGGTTGCCGTTGTAGCAACACTGGGGTTGGTTTCTTGCAACAATGCTCAGGTTCAGGCCGAAAAAGCCAGACAAGATAGTCTGATTGAAGCTGCTCGTCTTGACAGCATTGCAAAAGTTCAGGCCGACAGCATCCAGGCTGCTATTGAAGCTGCCGAAGCGGCTGCCCTTGCTGCTGCTGCTGACAGCCTTGTAGAAGTTGTTGAGTAAGCTGCCGATTTAACAAAATCAATAAGCTGAATTAACAACAGATCGGCTCAGCCATCCCACCAGGGGTGGCTTTTTTTTGTGCGATATTAAATCAAATATCGTAACTTTGTTCAGCGTTGAACGAAACATGAGCCATATGAGGAATAATTTCGTGTTTGGAATTCTGTTATTGCTGTTGCTGACCACAAGCTGCAACCAAAGAGCCAATACCTATTTTGAAAAGAAACTGACTTTTCCCGATATACTTACTTCCGATCAGAAAGTCAAATTGTCGGCATATATTGTTCCTACTCAGCGGCAGTATGCATGGCAACAACTCGAATTAACGGCTTTCATTCATTTCGGAATGAACACATTCACTGGAAAAGAATGGGGTGACGGCAATGAAGACCCTGCGTTATTCAATCCCACCGATTTCAATGCAGAACAATGGGTAACAGTCCTTCAACAGGCCGGATTTAAAATGATCATCCTCACCGCCAAGCATCATGATGGCTTTTGTCTTTGGCCCACCCAAACCACTTCCCATTCGGTCGCAGCATCACCCTGGCGCAACGGTCAGGGAGATGTGGTGCGTGAAGTAAGCGAGGCATGCAACAAGTATGATATTAAGTTTGGCGTATATCTTTCTCCATGGGACCGCAATGCCCAGAGTTATGGTGATTCGCCGAGATACAACGATATGTTTGTCAAACAGCTTACCGAATTGCTTACCCAATATGGTGCAATTGATGAGGTGTGGCTTGACGGAGCCAATGGAGAAGCGCCCAACGGGAAGAAGCAGGAGTATGATTGGGAGCGTTATTACAATGTGATTGACAGTCTGCAACCAGGAGCTGTGAAAGCAAACATGGGTGATGATGTACGTTGGGTGGGGAACGAAAACGGTCTGGGACGTGAAACTGAATGGAGTGTCACTCCTCTTTACCCCGAAATCAATGAATCGGTCAGAAGTGAAAATGAGCGTTTGAACATCTCACATACTGCTGAAGATCTTGGCAGCAGGGAACTGATCAAGGAGTCAAAGACTCTTTATTGGAATCCTTCTGAAGTCGATGTATCGATTCGTCCAGGATGGTTTTACCACCCCGAAGAAGATGACAAGGTGAAGAGTCTTTCACAACTGATCGAGATCTATTACCAGTCGGTAGGTATGAACTCGGTACTCCTGTTGAATGTACCTCCCGATACCCGTGGAAGAATACATGAACATGATGCGGAGCGGCTCAGGCAGTTTGGCAACTACCTCTCCATACTCTTCGAAAATGAGTTGCTCATTGATGGTGAAATGGAATGGAAAGCTCGCACAGGTGCTTCAAGGGAGTATATGGTCAGGAAGGGAGAAACAATCAATACTGTGTTGCTGCAGGAGGATATCAGAAAAGGACAACGGGTAGAATCTTTCACTGTAGAAGGCTGGATCAATGAAGAGTGGTCATCACTTGCCGAAGGGACCACAATAGGGTACAAGCGTCTGCTTCACTTCGGGGATGTAGTACCGGAAAAAATAAGGGTGACGATTCACGGAACAAGGGATATCTCACACATTCTTAAAGTGGGAGCCTATTATGCACCACCACTCGCAACTGATCAGGAGTAGTCCAATCCAATAAAAAACGCTCCAGAGAGGAGTATTTCTACACGATAAATTTTACATGATGAAGAAGATAACGACCATATTTTTGTTGCTGCTTTCAATGACGGCTACAGGACAAACAATAGCCGACCTGTTCCGTTCTATGCCCTCGGAATTGCTTCCCGGTGTTTCCGAAGCCAACAAGACCATGTTACTGGTGGACAGCGGAAAAACATCTGTCCCCTATGCACTGGGTGAGATCGGAAAGATTGCACAGAGCAACGATTACCTGCACGTTCGCACCTCAGCTGCAGGCGATCTTCAGCTCAAGGTGTTGCCTCTCTCCAGCGATTCACTGATTGTTTCAGTCATCCAGACAGTATGTGCCGGCGTGTGTGACAGTAGAATATACTTTTTTACGACCAACTGGGAAGAACTGGATCAGGAATTGTTTCTTCCAGTGCTATCCAAAGAAATTTTCTTCAATTCTTCGAAAAAAGATTCGGATAATTACAAATATGCCGTATCTTTGCCGGACATTTTTCCAATCTCAGCCCGTTTCGGTAAAACAGGAACGGATTTGACGCTGGAACTGCATTACAGGGAGCGGTTAACCGACGATCAAACAGAGGA
>JAAZLV010000318.1 GCA_012799155.1 Bacteroidales bacterium
ACAGAATCTTTTGACTCTTTTTCAACAGCTGTTTCAGCCAATCAGAAAATAAATTATTAACTTTGTCCTTTATCAACAATTGTTCATAACATTCATATTTAATTCAATATCTGATAATAACGGATTATTTTTCCTGTTGATATATGTGTATAAAAGGGTTGCAATTGATCATAACTGATAGCATTACAAATCACAGATTAAATCATCAACAGTTTCAACAGACAATCATTATCATCATGATTCATTTTAAATTTAAAAAAATATATATAATAAATAGATGATGAAAGAAACAATCATAGATCAAATAAACATACTGAGGAAAGAGAAGAATGCCATTATTTTGGCTCACTACTACCAGGAGGCAGAGATACAGGATGTGGCCGATTTTGTTGGCGACAGTCTTGCATTGGCTCAATGGGCTGCAAAGACCACTGCTGATATCATTGTTCTTTGCGGAGTTCATTTTATGGGTGAAACGGCAAAGATTTTAAGTCCTAATAAGCGGGTTTTTATTCCGGATCTGAAAGCTGGATGTTCATTGGCCGATAGTTGTCCCGCACCAGAATTTGAAAAATTCATAGCCAACAATCCGGGTCATACCGTCATTTCGTATGTCAATACAACGGCAGCAGTAAAGGCGTTAACCGACATCGTGGTGACCTCTACAAATGCCCGTCAGATTGTAGAATCGCTTCCAGAAGATGAGAAGATAATCTTCGGTCCGGACAAACATCTAGGAGATTACATCAATAAGATTACCGGCAGAAATATGTTACTTTGGGACGGTGTCTGTCATGTGCATGCACAATTCTCACTTGAGAAGATACTGGATCTGAAAAGAGAACATCCGCAAGCATTGATACTCGCACATCCAGAGTGTCCGGCTTATCTATTGGAAGTTTCAGATCATGTGGGTTCTACCTCTTCCATCCTGAAGTTTGCAACTCAATCACTTAATAAAGAGTTTATTGTGGCTACAGAAGCGGGTATCCTGCACCAGATGCAAAAAGACAATCCTGACAAGATTTTTATTCCTGCTCCACCGGAGGATGCCACCTGTGCATGTAACGAGTGTTTTTACATGAAGATGAACACACTTGAAAAATTATATCTCTGTCTGAAAAATGAACAACCCGAAATCTTTGTGGAGGAGGAGGTAAGGGTGAAATCGGTAAAATCGATTGAACGGATGCTGGAGATATCCGAACGATATGGTTTATAAGCTTGTTTAAATCAAATTAAGACCCGAACGATTGCGGGAAATGAGCTGGTTCATTTCTTTTTCGTACCTTTGCATCCCAAATTAAAATAAGCAATCATCCGATTCTGATAGACGGATCTAAAAAAGCAATCAATGGCTCTACAATGTGGCATCGTGGGACTTCCCAATGTGGGAAAATCCACCCTCTTCAACTGTTTGTCCAATGCAAAGGCACAGGCAGCCAATTTTCCTTTTTGTACCATAGAACCAAATGTGGGTGTAATCACTGTACCCGATGAACGGCTTAATAAGCTGTCTGAATTGATTCATCCCCAGAAAATTGTACCCACCACCGTGGAGATCGTGGACATTGCCGGGCTGGTAAAAGGAGCCAGCAAGGGAGAAGGGCTTGGCAACAAGTTTTTGGCAAATATTAGGGAGACAGATGCGATTCTGCATGTGTTGCGTTGTTTTGATGATGAGAATGTAACACATGTAGACGGTAATGTGGATCCTGTAAGGGATAAGGAGATCATTGACGCCGAACTGCAGTTGAAAGACCTGGAGACCATCGAGGCGCGAATCAACAAGGTGGAGAAACAGGCTAAAACAGGTGGTGACAAGGATGCCAGACTCGCATATGAGGTATATACTCGCATTCGTGAGGCACTGTTGAAGGGTGAATCTGCCCGGACTGTCATCTTTGACACCAAAGATGAAATAAAGGCAGCAAATGAACTCTATCTGCTTACCGCCAAACCGGTTCTCTATGTATGCAATGTGGATGAGGCTAGTGCTGTAAGCGG
>JAAZLV010000046.1 GCA_012799155.1 Bacteroidales bacterium
CAAGCGGAGTATCGACAGGCAGGAGTTACAGACGAAAATCAGTCTGACGCGTGAGATGACGCAGGTGCATGGTAACAGTTACTGGTACGGTTACCAGATCCTGGAGAATGTTCAGGGCATAGCCGATTCCCTCCGCCAGACTGTGCACCGGAGCAAGGCATTGATTCCTGCTTATACCCATCTGCACAAGGGAAGACCTGAGAAGGTGAAAAAACTCACTGAAGTCTTTACCGAAGATATGCACTTCCTCACCTGGGAGCACCGTCGGGAAGGAATGCAACCTGATAAAGCACAGAAGTTTGCACTTTACCGTTTCCGCAAGGGACAGAAAATCGACATCGATCAGGCGGAGCATCTGCTGGCGGTCACACCCGATAATTTCTTCCTCCTCCCATATGAGGGAGGTGTAAACCGATATACATATGTGGTGACTGCTCTAGATGCCTTCGGAAATGAATCGAAAGTGAGAAAGATCAAGGTGACGTTATGAAGCATAAAATCGCTATCTTTGCAGCCGATTAATCCCAATAACAAGAATGATTGAATCCCAACAATTTCCGTTGATTGCCAAAACCATGGCAGAACTGGAAGATGTGCTTGCTGAAGAACTGATCGGTCTGGGCGCCGACAACGTGGAGATAGGTACCCGCATGGTCTCTTTCACTGGTGACAAGGCGCTGATGTACAAGGCCAACGTCTATTGTCGCACTGCATTGCGCATTTTGAAGCCGATTCATTCATTCAAGGCCGAGAGCGCCGAGGAAGTGTATGGAGCACTAAAGGAGGTAAACTGGGAGGAATATCTCTCTCTCGATACAACCTTTTCAATTGATGCGGTAGTCTATTCCCATATTTTTACCCACTCGAAGTTCGTTGCCTATAAAGTGAAGGATGCCATCGCCGACTGGTTCATGGAACGATACGAGAAGCGTCCCACGGTTAGTCTCACCAACCCGGATATGGTGTTCAACATTCATATTTCTCACAACAAATGTACCCTGTCGCTCGACAGTTCAGGCGAGTCACTCCATAAACGCGGCTACCGGGTGACACAGACTGAGGCGCCAATAAGTGAGGTGTTGGCTGCTGGCATGATCCTTAAGTCGGGCTGGCGCGGTGAGAGTACACTGGTGGACCCCATGTGCGGGTCGGGCACCATCCTGATCGAAGCGGCCATGATCGCCCTGGGCATTCCCCCGGGCATCCACCGACAACACTTTGCCTTTGAGCGGTGGAAGGATTTTGACCAGGAACTCTTCAGTCATATCTATAACGATGACTCGGGGGCAAAGGAGTTCAAACACCGCATCATCGGTTCTGATAGTTCGTCTGTCGCGATCTCCATTGCAGAGAGTAACATTAGGAATGCGGGGTTAAAAAAATATATTGACTTAAGTGTAAAGCCTTTCCAACAATATACCGAGCCTCCTGCGCCGGAAGGTGTGGTAATCACCAATCCCCCATACGGGGAACGAATCAAGGTGGAAGAGCTAGAAGAACTTTA
>JAAZLV010000319.1 GCA_012799155.1 Bacteroidales bacterium
AGATAAGCCAGCATGTCATTGGCACGGGAGAGAATCTGAGAGATGATTACCACCCAGATGAACACCTCCACGAAACCGATCAATGGTGCCTTGTATTTTTCTCCTTTTGAGACGAAGATAATGCGCAGTGTACCCAGCGACACATCTACCACGCGACCGAAAAAGATGATCACGGGTAACAACCAGGGGTAAACGTCTAAGAAATCGAACATTGTATTTATATTTAGCTGTAAGCAATAAGTTGTAAGCTATCAGCTGTCAGCTGTCAGCTTGAGAAGATAGTCTGAAAATTGTCTGATATCCTCTTCGGTGGTGTCCCATGAACATACCAGTCTCATTTCGTTGCGGCTCTCATCCCAGTCGTAGAAGAAATAACGCTCCCGCAAACGGTCGGTGATGCTTTTGGGAAGGATGAAAAAGATCGCATTCGACTCCACCTTCTGCGTGATCTCAATCCCTTTCACCCTGCTCATCTCGCGGTACAACATCTGTGCCGCAGCGTTCGAACTACTCGCGTTCTCCAACCAGAGATCCTCACGAAGGTAAGGGATGAACTGTGCGGCGATGTAGCGCATCTTGGAATAGAGCTGGGTGGTCTGCTTCCGGTAATAACGGATATGCTGTGCCAGCTCCTCCCGCAGTGGTACCAGCACCTCTCCGAACATCAGCCCGTTCTTTGTACCCCCCAACGTGAAGATATCCACGCCACAGTCGATCGTCATCTCTCTAAGTGACAAACCCAGCATTGCACAGGCATTGGCTATTCGGGTACCATCTACGAAGAGCAGCATCTCATGGGCGTGTGCGAGCTCTGCCAGTGCCTTGATCTCATCAGGAGTGTAGGCAGTACCTAGCTCGGTGGTCTGTGAGATGGCAATCACCCTTGGTTGCGAGTGATGTTCAAAGCCGAACCCGTGGAGGTGGGGACGAACAAGCTCGGGGGTGAGCTTGCCGTCAGGCGTATTGATCTCCTTGAGCGATGCCCCTGTCAGCTTCACCGGTGCCCCGCACTCATCAACCGCGATATGAGCCGTGGCAGCACAGAGGATGGAATGAAACGGTAGCGTGCAAGCCTGCAGTGCCACCACGTTCGCACCTGTGCCATTAAACAGGAAAAAAGGCTCTATGGAATTCTCACCCAGCAGCTCTCGCACCACGCTGGCAGCCTCAGCCGTCCAGGGATCATCACCATAGGCAATGGCATGATCGCTGTTTGCCACTGCAAGGGCTTCCAGGATTCGGGGATGAACGCCGGAGTTGTTGTCACTTCCGAAACTTCGCATATTCTTTTTGGTTTTGGGGATGCAAAGATACAAACTTAGACCAGATTTGCCAGCAGGAACTTGCGGATCATCTCAGCATCTTTACCCTTTCGTCGTGCATAATCGGCCGCCTGCTCTTCCGATATTTCGCCTACGGCAAAGTACTTGGACTGAGGGTGGGCAAAGAGGAGACCGCTCACGGCGGCATTGGGATACATCACTCCATTCTCGGTGAGGGAGATGCCGATCTCCTCGCTCCCCAGCAGGTCATGTAACAGGAAGTTGACAGTCTGGTCCGGAATGGAGGGATACCCAACCGCCGGGCGGATGCCTGTATACTTCACGGCAAACATCTCCGCTACCGTAAGTGCTTCGTCCGATGCATACCCCCAGAATTCACGCCGCACCTTTGCATGCAGCCACTCAGTAGCCGCTTCCGCCAGCCGATCGAGCAGCGACTTTACCAGCAGGGAGGCGAAGGTATCACCCTCCTCATCATACTGCTGCATCAAGGCGTCGGCACCGGCACCACCAGTGACGGCGAAGGCACCGATCCAATCGGTGATGCCACTCTCACGTGGTGCGATGAAATCGCTCAGACAGAAGTAGGTCTGCTGCTCGTTCTCTTTCTGCTGACGCAGGAAGGGAAAAGGCTTTCCGTCAATCACGATGGTGTCGTCGCCACTCGTTGCCTCGTAGAAGCCCAACACCGCACGGATATAGTCGGCATCCTCCTCCTGGAAACGTTGCAGGATATCATAGGCATCATCATAGAGACGTGCAGCTTCCAGCGCTTTCTCCTTTTCCTCCTCACGGTAAGTGGCCACCCACTCGGTACGACAGCGCTCGCAACGGTCGATGCGGGTCACGGTGTGGAACTTGGCCGAAAGGTTCCAGGTATGGAAGAAGAACTTCCAGTCGATGTAAGGAATGATCTCTGCCACCGGGATCTTATGCAACACCGTACGTCCCGG
Source organism: Bacteroidales bacterium (assembly GCA_012799155.1). GTDB lineage: Bacteria > Bacteroidota > Bacteroidia > Bacteroidales > Dysgonomonadaceae > Proteiniphilum. The sequence continues at coordinate 2,237 of JAAZLV010000319.1, forward strand.
CTTAAGGGGCACTGGTGGTTGCCACTTCTCCCAATCTATGCGGAAGGGGTTTTGCCTTGCCTCTTCCAGTGTGACCAGCTTTACCTGTTTCTGTGCCCTGTGTTCGCGCAACAGTGCATAATCTTCGCGAATCTTCCTGATGTAGGCATCCCGGTTCTCAGCGTTCAGCAGGTTAGCCACCGCAGAGGGGCTCTGGGAGGCATCTTTCACATATACCACCGGTCCATTGAGGTATTTGGGTTCAATCTTCAGTGCCGTATGCAGACGCGAAGTAGTAGCACCACCAATAAGCAGTGGCAGGGTGAAACCCTCTTTCTCCATCTCGGCAGCCACCACCGCCATCTCCTCAAGCGAGGGGGTGATCAGGCCGCTGAGACCCACCATGTCGGGTTGTTCCCTTTTCACCGTTTCAATGATCTGCTCGGGGGGAACCATCACGCCCAGGTCTATGATCTCGTAGTTATTGCATGCAAGGATGATGGAGACGATGTTCTTGCCGATGTCATGCACATCTCCCTTCACCGTAGCCAACACGATCTTGCCTGCCTTCTGTGATCCGCCACTGGAGCTCTTCTCTGCTTCGATCACCGGCTGCAGGATCGCTACCGCTTTCTTCATGGTGCGGGCTGCCTTCACCACCTGGGGCAGGAACATCTTCCCTGAACCGAAGAGATCGCCAACGCGGTTCATCCCATCCATAAGCGGCTTGTCGATGATATCCACCGCCCGTGGATAAGCCTCCAGTGCCTCTGCCAGATCCTCCTCCATGTAGTCGCCGATTCCTTTTACAAGGGCGTGACTCAGTCGCTCTTCCAGCGTCAGTTGACGCCACTCTTCCGATTTAACAGCAGCGCCGTTATCAGATTTGTCACCTTTGATCTTCTCTGCATACTCCATGAGCCGCTCGGTGGCATCCTCTCTTCGGTTGAGCACAGCATCCTCCATCAGATCCCGCACATCGGCAGGGATATCCTCATAGATTACCGACTGGCCGGGATTCACAATTCCCATGTCCAGGCCGGCAGCGATGGCGTGATAGAGAAAAACGGAATGCATCATCTCACGCACCGACTCGTTGCCGCGAAAGGAGAAGGAGAGGTTGCTCACCCCGCCGCTCACCTTGGCGTGGGGCAAGTGCTCCTTGATCCAGCGAACGGTG
>JAAZLV010000320.1 GCA_012799155.1 Bacteroidales bacterium
GCACGACGGTTCTGGTAATCGAGGTAATAAGAGTGCTCCCATACATCGAATCCGAGTACTGGTGTCAGGCCGCTGGTAAGTGGATTGCCGGCGTTGCTTTCCTTCAGGATTGAGAGTTTTCCACTTCCATCCTTGGCCAACCATACCCATCCGGAACCAAATACCCCCACACCGGCGGCGTTGAACTCCTCTTTGAATTTGTCGAATGAGCCGAACTGCTCATTGATAGCATCCGCCAGTTTTCCCTTCGGTTCGCCTCCTCCGTTTTTCTTAAATGAGGTGAAATAGATATTGTGATTGAGTGCCTGTCCCGCATTGTTGAAGATAGCACCGTCGCTCTCCTTCACAATTGTTTCCAAGTCTGCGTTCTCGAATTTCGTTCCCACAATCAACTTGTTGAGGTTGTCAATATATGCCTGGTGGTGCTTGCCATAATGAAGCTCTACTGTTTGTTTGCTGATAACCGGCTCTAAGGCATCGGTTGCATAAGGTAATGCTACTTTTTCAAATTTCATATCTACACTGTTTTTAGTTTGTTGATCTTTGTTATTTGCGTTCGATTGGTTGCAGCTGAGCATTGTCAGTGCCATTAACCCAATAAAAAGATATTGATAATTCGCTTTCATTGCTAATTTTTTTGTTTGTTGATATAACGAGATGAGCAAACAATTTGTTCGCAACAGTTTGCTTCGATTCCCTATAGTGATTGAATTTTCACCCATTATAAAAGCCTGAATGTTGTCATTCAGGCTTTTATGGTAAGTACCTGCCTCTATAGGCATGCTCTATCACATGTTGAAATTATTTATCAGTCTCAATGGTCGTCTCCCTGTTTTCCTTGTTCAATCTCTCCTCATCCTGATCCGGTTCGTTGGTATCTTTACTCTTGTAGTCGGTAATAGTGGAGTTGCCTGCATTGATGGGGCGTGAGGGGGTTACTTCATCCGTCAGTTCTATCTTACTGTCGAGGATCTCCTGTGAACGTGATACCCATTTGCGTTTACCAAAGATATGCTCCAGATCATCTGAATAGATGATTTCTCTCTCCAGCAGGATCTCTGCCAACTTATTGTGCCCAGAGGTATACTCGGTAAGGATCTGTTTGGCGCGTGCGTACTGTTCGGCGATCATCGTTTTCACTTCATTGTCGATCAGCTGTGCAGTCTCATCGCTGTAAGGCTTTGAAAAAGTGTACTCCTGACCAGTTGAGTCGTAGTAGCTCAAGTTGGGCAACTTGTCGCTCATACCCATATAGGTGATCATCGCATATGCCTGTTTTGTGACACGTTCCAGGTCATTCATTGCTCCGGAGGAGATTTGACCGATGAATATCTCTTCTGCGGCTCGTCCACCCAGAAGGGCACACATCTCATCAAGCATCTGCTCTTTGGTGGTGATCTGACGCTCTTCTGGCAAGTACCAGGCTGCACCAAGCGCCTTGCCGCGTGGCACAATGGTTACCTTCACCAACGGGTTGGCATGCTCCAAAAACCAACTGAGTGTGGCGTGACCCGCTTCGTGGATGGCAATCGATCGCTTTTCATGCTGTGTGATGATCTTGTTCTTCTTTTCCAGACCTCCCACAATGCGGTCAACAGCATCCATGAAATCGTTTTTCTGCACAAATTTCTTTTTGCGGCGAGCGGCAATCAATGCAGCTTCATTGCAAACATTGGCAATGTCTGCACCTGAGAAGCCGGGTGTCTGACGTGCCAGGAAGTCGATGTTGATCGACTCGTCAATCTTAATAGGTCGCAGGTGCACCTTGAAGATCTCCTTCCGGTCATTCAGGTCGGGCAGCTCCACGTAAATCTGACGGTCGAAGCGACCGGCGCGCATCAATGCCTTGTCAAGCACATCGGCCCGGTTGGTGGCTGCCAGAATGATGACCCCGCTGTTTGATCCGAAACCGTCCATTTCGGTGAGCAGCTGGTTAAGAGTGTTCTCCCGCTCATCGTTTGAGCCGAAGTTGGTGTTCTTGCCACGTGCACGACCCACAGCGTCAATCTCATCGATAAAGACGATACAGGGTGCCTTCTCCTTCGCCTGTCGGAAAAGGTCGCGTACACGTGAGGCGCCTACTCCTACAAACATCTCCACGAAATCGGATCCGGAAATGGAGAAGAATGGCACATTGGCCTCACCCGCCACGGCTTTTGCGAGAAGAGTCTTACCGGTGCCCGGAGGGCCTACCAGCAGGGCTCCCTTGGGGATTTTACCCCCCAGGTTGGTATAGTTGCCCGGATTTTTAAGAAACTCAACAATCTCCTGAACCTCCTCTTTTGCTTCGGAGAGGCCGGCAACATCTCTGAAAGTCACCTTTTGGCTTGAATCTTTGTCGAATAGTTGTGCTTTCGACTTGCCGACGTTGAAAACGCCTCCACCGGCACCGCCACCACCACCCTGCATACGGCGCATCATCCAGATCCAGAAGACAATCAGTAACAGGAATGGAGCGAAAGTGATCAGGATGCCCCACATCTCAGATGTGGTGTCGAACCGCACATCGATGTCGTAGTTTTGCTCTGTCTTGACAGTCTCGATAAACTCTGCAATGGCATCGGCAGATGCTCCTTCCACTTGGATTACAGGAGTGCGTCCCGCCTTGGCCGCATCCTCTCCAAATATATGGTTCACCGACTCTTCGCGTACCATCGCCTCGGCAGTTCCCTTGTTGCTGTAGACCACGATACTCTTCACCCGGTTCTCTTTCACATATTGTTGGAATTCTGACCAGGTGACCTCCTTCACGGAGGTGTCCTGACCAAAGAACCACATTCCCATCAAGATTGCCAGTGCGATGGCATAGATCCAATAGGGGTTGATGGGGCTTTTGGGATTGGTGCCCCCCATCTTGGGGCGCAACGTGGGTTGTTTATCTTTATTACTGTTTAAATTGCTCATGTGTGAATTGTTCTAATACCTTTTGCCTTATGCCGGCCAGGTGCATGAAATTGATTCGCATCCTCCGGGTAGATTGTAACAAATATAGGGTAAATTAGTTTTATAAGAGTGAGGGAATACGTACAGTCTTTGCATCGTCCCACAGGTTGTCAATATTATAAAATGAACGTAGATCGGGGACAAAAATATGGACTATCACGTTGCCGTAATCTATTGCGATCCACTCTGCCTGTTGTTGCCCGTGAATGCGGATCGGCTTTTCGTTTGTTTTTTTGCGGACCATCTCTTCCACCGAGTCTGCCAGTGCAGACACCTGCGTGGGTGTATTCCCCTCGCAGATTACAAAGTAATCGCAGATTGCACCCACGATACCTTTCAGCCGTATGGTACTGATGTTTTTTCCTTTTTTCTCCTGGATACCTTCAATAATTGTTTCAACCAGTTCGTTTTTTTCTGTCATTCTGAATGATAAGTCTGTTGTTTTTACAAAGATAGGCTCTTTTTTTGGAAGGAATGCATCAAGATGCAACCTTTCTCCCTATCAGAATATGTTTTGCAAAAACAATGCCACGATCTTCAAGGGTATATCATGTCAAACCCTGTCTCGTGATATGAAACAGGGTTTGAAAGATTGTTTATTTAATACAGTCTCTATTGGAATGGTTCAGAGGGTTTGCAATCTCATGTTGCGCCAGCGTACCTTGATACCGCCTCCGTCGTGAATTTGAAGTGCTATCCGTCCCTGTGCTGCTCCAATCTTCTCATCGGTCAGGTCCACCATCTCCTCCCCGTTCAGATAGGTCTTTACATTGTCACCCTTCACCAAGATGTGAAGGCTGTTCCATTCACCCTCCTTGAGAATACTCTCCTTCTCGTCAGGAATCTGTACCAGCCATCCGCGACCGTAAGATTCGTAGATGCCGCCTGTATCATTTCCTTTGGGTGCTACCTCTACCTGCCATCCATTTACCATGGCAACAGGTTCTATGAACGAACGGATGAAGACGCCGGAATTGCCGTCTGCTTCCTGTTTGAATTCAACTGTAAAATCAAAATCATCATAGTAGGCACGGGTGGCAAGGTAGCCATATTGTTTGTCGGGACCGCTCTCGCATACCAGTTCTCCGTTTTCCACATACCATTTCTCGGTGCCGTATACCTCCCATCCGGTCAGATCGGTGCCGTTAAAGAGTGATACTTCCTGTTCCCTACGTGGTAGTTCCCTGATTTTGATGTTGCGGAACCAGGCTGCAGAACCGTGGTCCTGAAGGCAGATCACACCCTTGCGGGCAAGACCGTATTCGGGTGCATTCTCCCATTTGCCACTTCCCTTGCGGGCAAACCAGTCCTCGCTCCAGGCTTCAAATTCAACTACCTTCTCGCCGTTGAGCCAGTGTTCAACGTGGCCGTTGTCAAAGAGGATTCTGGAGTTGTTCCACTCACCTGCCGGTTTGATGATTGTTTTCTCCGGATCGGTGGTGTACATGGCATAGTCAGCTGCCGTCTTTTGCCATTCCTCTAGTGGTTCGGGGAAGTTTTGTTCATCGATGAGCTGATATTCCGGTCCGGTCACATAGGGGACTGCAAACTTGGGATTCTCCACAACATGA
>JAAZLV010000321.1 GCA_012799155.1 Bacteroidales bacterium
TGCCCCCCTCGGCGGCGGAGAGATAATAGCGACCATCGACCTTGTAGAGGTGGGGTCCCTCAATCCATACGGGCTTTTCGTCGATGTTTACACCACCATTCACCAGGATCACCGGCTCGCTGATCACTTGCATCGTCTCCATGTCCATCTCTACCAGTCGGATGGTGCAGTGCCCGTCCCACATGGGATTGTTGTCCGGTGCACCGCTGTTGTAGACCAGCCAGGCACGTCCATCCTCATCGAAGAAGAGTGAGGGGTCGATGCCCTGCACCTGGGGCAGCAGAAAGGGCTGCGACCAGGGTCCTGCCGGATCGGTGGCCTTCACGATGTAGTTGCCCCGTCCCACCACCTCGGTACAGGCCACATAGTAGGTGCCGTCGTGGTACTCGATGGCGGGCGCGTAGGTCGCCTGGTTTGCGAGCTTCCGCTCATCGAACTGCACCTGCTCCGGGCGGTGCAGCACATGTCCTATCTGTTCCCACCCGGTCAGGTCGGGGCTGTAGAAGATGGGGATTCCCGGGAAATATCCGAAGGTGGAGTTCACCATGTAATAGCCGTCGGCACCGCGGGTGACGCTCGGGTCGGGGTAGAAGCCGGCCAGTACTGGGTTGTGGATGATGCGTGTCACGAAGCGGTTCTCTTTTTTTGCCGTGCAGGCAGTAAGGAGCAGGAGGGTCACTATCAGCAGGACCGCTGCCAATCTTTCTGTTTTCATGATCTATGTTGTTTGGTGACATCTGTCGCTCCCGGGGTTGAGTTGGCTGCAGGTGTCAATATCAATATCAATGGATCCCCGAAGATAATCCTATTCTGCTTAAGGAGCAAATAAATAATTCCCGGATTTACAAAACCTCTTTGCCGCTATCTTGTTATAAATAGAGGGGGTACGATGATCCCTCATACTCCGCTTACCGGTCAGCCGCAGGAGACACCGTTTTAACAAAACCAGACAAAAAACCAAAAATATGATGAAATCAACAAAGTCACTATGGATCCTTCTACTGGCCGCCATCGGTCTCGGCTCCGCCTCCTGTGCCTCCATCCCCAAGGGAGCTACCGCCGTAGCCCCCTTCTACAAGGAGAAATACCTGGGCAGGTGGTACGAAATCGCCCGGCTCGACTTCAAGTTCGAAAGGGGACTGAACAACACCACCGCGCAGTATAGCCTGAACGACGATGGCTCCATCCGTGTGGTGAACCGCGGTTACGCCTATGGCGATGATGAATGGAAAGAGGCGGTGGGGAAAGCCAAATTTGTGGGTGATGAGAATGTGGCGATGCTGAAAGTCTCCTTCTTCGGACCCTTCTACTCGGGCTACAACGTGATCGCCCTCGACGAGGAGTACCGTTACGCGCTGGTGGCCGGGAAGAACCTGAAGTACCTCTGGATCCTGGCGCGCGAGACCAGTATCCCCGACGAGGTGAAGGAGCGCTACCTGCGCGTCGCCGAGGAGATCGGCTTTAACACCTCGGAGCTGATCTGGGTGGAGCATGACGACCGGTAGGAAAAAAAGTGAAGTGAATAGAATGACCGGGACAGGGAGCGATGAGCCTCTTGTTCCGGTTAAATATTTTTAAAAATGTTTTTTGTTAAATCCCAATTTTTTATTTTTGCAACTGGGAGATAATGACTCCCAGCAACGGATGCCGGCCTCCACCGGCATCTCGTGTGACCCATAAAACCAGAAGACTCATATTGCGAAAAATGACCGCCATAAGTTAAAAAGAGAAAGAAGATTCAAAACACCAGTTATACTTTTCAATCACAAATTTTACAACGAAAGGAGGATTATTTATGTTGGATCGTAAGCAGATTTTGACCCATTTTTTTCTGCCACTCTTATTGATGATCGTTTCCGGCAGCCAGGCTGCCA
>JAAZLV010000322.1 GCA_012799155.1 Bacteroidales bacterium
AGCATTACTGAAGCAATCAGCAGGTAGAAAAGGATTGTTATTTTTCGCATATCTGAATTTGATTTTATACTGTACAAAAAACAACCAAAGATACGAAATAGTTGGCGGATGGAACATTGTGTGTTCATATTTAATAGATTCGTAACATTTGAGACAGCGATTGAATGGCATTATTTCATTATCTTTGTGTGAATGGAAGATCTGTTTATGAGTAATGAGAAACCGCTAATCCTGGTCACCAATGACGATGGTTATCAGGCAAAAGGGATTAAAACGCTGATTGAAGCGATGAAGGGATTGGGTGACATCATTGTTTTTGCACCCGACTCGCACCGCTCTGGTATGTCGAGTGCCATCTCCACCTCACAGCCGCTGAGGGCAAGGATTTATCACCGCGAAGAGGGACTGACAGCATACCATTGTAACGGAACACCGGTAGACTGCGTGAAGCTTGCATTGAATGAGTTCGTACCGCACAAGCCTGACCTGTTGGTCTCTGGCATCAACCACGGCTCCAACGCAGGTATAAGCGTCATCTACTCCGGTACCATGGGTGCGGCCATCGAGGGTTGCATCTTTGAGGTGCCCTCCATTGGCTTCTCGCTCTGTGACTTCTCACCTGATGCTGATTTTTCGGCGACTGCTACCGTTGCTCGCCATTTGGCGACTGAGGTACTGAAAAAGGGACTGCCCCGGGGTGTCTGCCTCAATGTCAATGTGCCCGCAGGAGAAATAAAGGGAGTGAAAATGACCACGCAGACCGAGGGGAAGTGGGTGAACGAGTACCAACGATCGAAGGATGGTGCGGGAAGAGATGTATATTGGATGACCGGTAACTTCGAGAACTGGCAGGCAGACAACGAGGACAACGATGAGTGGGCTCTGGCCAGGGGGTATGCAGCCGTAGTGCCTGTGAAAATCGACATGACAGCCTATGATTTCCTGCCGGAACTCAAAACTTGGAACGTATAACGTTAATAAGTTAGTAGGCTAGTTTGTTTGTAAGTTGATACGTTATTAAGTTAAACTGAATGCTGACAGCTGTTCGCTAAATAAAATATGAAATATTACATCATTGCAGGAGAAGCGTCTGGCGATCTGCATGCATCGAACCTGATGCGATCGTTACTGGAGCTTGATGGGGAAGCGGAATTTCGCTTTTTCGGTGGTGACCTGATGGAACAAGCTGGGGGAACGCTGGTGAAACATTACCGGGAAATGGCCTATATGGGGTTGATGCCTGTGCTGCTCCATGCAGGCACCATCCTGCGCAACCTATCTTACTGCAAGAATGATATCGCCTCATATCGCCCCGATGCGGTGATTCTGGTGGACTATCCCGGTTTCAATCTGAAGATAGCGAAGTACGTGAAACTTGAGCTAAAGATTCCTGTCTTTTATTATATATCCCCTAAAGTGTGGGCCTGGAAGGAATACCGGGTGAATGCATTCAAGAAATATGTGGACGAGATGCTCTGCATACTCCCTTTCGAGGTCAATTTCTTCCGAAAACATCAATACCCGGTTCATTATGTGGGCAACCCCACGGTTGATGCGATTGCACAGCGTGACCTTCAAGAGGAGACATTCCGTCAGTTTGTGGAAGAGAACGGTCTGGAAGAGAAACCTGTGATTGCGCTTCTTGCCGGCAGCAGACAGCAGGAGATCCGAAGCAACCTTCCCTCTATGCTGGAGGCAGTGAAAGGGTTTGCGGACGGTTATCAATTCATCGTGGCAGGTGCTCCCGGCATCGATCCATCATTCTATAAAGCATATGAAGTAGGTTTTCCGCAGGTGAAGGTGCTCTTCGGACAAACATATCGCATCCTGGCACAATCGGAGGTTGCATTGGTCACCTCAGGTACTGCAACCCTTGAGACGGCGCTGCTCAATGTACCACAGGTTGTCTGCTACAGGACCTCTTTACCGCGACTCACCTACTGGGGTTTCAAACATCTGTTGCATACCCCCTATATCTCATTGGTCAACCTGATTTGTGGGCGTGAGGTGGTGAAGGAGTTATTCGCCAAATTCTTTACCGTGGAAAATATCCGCAGGGAACTTCATCAACTTCTTCATGTGCAGAGTTACCGTAACAACATGCTGTTGAGCTACCGGGAGCTACAGGAGCGATTAGGAGAGCCGGGAGCCTCAATGAGTGCCGCCAAGGTGATCCACCATCGTCTCCATTCCTGAGAGCGTTGTTCTTGTTTCTGCATCACTGATTCCATCTTTTTTTGAAATAATGGGAACGAAGTGTTCATTCTTTCGCATTTTTCCTTTTCTTTGTAACTCTCTTAAATCAGAACATATGAAGGTAGGTATTCTCACTTCGGGAGGCGATGCCCCCGGTATCAACGCTACCATCCGGGGCGTGGGTAAGACGGCGATCAACAATTATGGCATGCAGGTGATAGGTATCCAGAATGGTTTTTCCGGACTGCTATACAAGGATATCGTTGAACTCTCCGATCAGTCTCTCTCCGGTATCCTTAATCTTGGTGGAACCATCCTGGGTACTGCCCGCGAGAAAGTGTTCCGCAAGATGATCAATTCACCCGACGAAAAGGACCGTGAACAGATCAAGAATGCCTATCATGAACTGGGACTCGATTGCCTGGTATGCATCGGCGGTAACGGTACGCAGCGCACCACCTGGATGCTTTCCGAACTGGGGCTGAACGTTGTGGGAGTGCCTAAGACAATCGACAACGACATCTTCGGCACCGATGTAACCTTCGGCTTTGATACCGCTGTAAACATCGCCACCGATGCCATTGACCGGCTTCATTCCACTGCCAGTTCACACCGCCGTGTGATGGTGATCGAGCTCATGGGGCACCATGCCGGATGGATTACTCTCTACGCCGGAATGGCAGGGGGGGCCGATATCATCCTGCTACCCGAGCTGGGATTCAACATGAAGGTGGTGATAGACAAGATCAAAAAACGTATGGAGATGGGGAAAGCATACTCCATCGTGGCAGTAGCTGAAGGCATTGAAGTGCCTTCCAACGAGAAGCCTGGTTTTTACTTTGCCCGGGAGATACAGGAACAGAC
>JAAZLV010000047.1 GCA_012799155.1 Bacteroidales bacterium
TTGCCAACTATAGTATCAGTGACGATTGCTTCATCCAAAATGTAGATGTGATCATGGTAGATGGCTTCACTCGTTTTGGAAACGGAGTAGAGGTCTGTGTGTTGAATGAAACCGGCGGTCGGGAGGTGCATATCAATGACAAGCTGTCTGCTCATTTTGCTTATATCTATTCACTTTACCGTCACCGACCGGTGCTAATTGAGCGGATGAAAGCAATCATCGACCACTATTGCGACAAACATGCTTCCGACAGAGGCTCCATCGGCACTGGCTGCAAGATTGTCAATGTGGGCTATATCAAAAACGTGCGTATTGGTGCACACACCATGATCACAGGTGCAATGAAGTTGAAGAACGGCAGCATCAACAGCAACGAACATGATCCGGTATACATTGGGCGTAATGTGATCGCTGAAGACTTTATCATCTCCTCCGGCACCACTGTCGACGGGGGGTCTTTCATTACCCGATGCTTCATTGGCCAGGCCTGTCATATCGATCATGGTTATTCCGCTTCAGACTCTCTTTTCTTCAGCAATTGTCAGGGAGAAAACGGAGAGGCTTGTGCACTTTTTGCCGGTCCCTATACAGTAACACATCACAAGTCAACACTCCTGATTGCCGGCATGTTCTCATTCATGAATGCAGGCTCTGGATCGAATCAGAGCAACCATATGTACAAGCTGGGACCCATCCACCAGGGAATCGTGGAGAGAGGTGCCAAGACCACCAGCAACTCTTACGTGCTGTGGCCTGCCAAGGTAGGTGCATTCTCACTCATCCTGGGACGTCATTACCAGCATGCCGACACATCTAACTTGCCATTCTCCTATCTGGTGGAGAAGGACAATAGCACTTACATCGCTCCAGCTGTCAATTTACGGAGCGTGGGTACCATCCGCGATGCAAAAAAATGGCCCGAAAGGGACAAACGGAAGGATCCAGACAAGCTGGACTGTATCAACTTCAACCTGCTCAGCCCCTACACCATTCAGAAGGTGTTCGCTGGCATGGAGATTCTCCGCAACCTGCAGGCGACCGCTGGAGAAACCTCCGAGATCTATACCTTTCAGAGTTGTATCATTACCAACAGAGCACTTAAACGGGGATTGGAGCTCTACGAGATCATCATCCACAAGTTCCTCGGCAACTCCATCATCAAACGGTTGGAAGGAACAAGTTTTCACAGCAATGAGGAAATACGGGAGCGACTCACTCCCGGCAACACACTAGGACTGGGTGAGTGGGTGGATCTCTCCGGGCTGATCGCTCCCAAGACAGAGATTGACACACTGTTGAATCGTATTGAGTCGGGTGAGATCACAAGACTACAGGAGATCAATGAGGTGTTTGCAACGTTGCATGCAAACTACTATGTGAATGAATGGACCTGGGCATGGGACAAGATTCTCTCTTTCTACCAGCTCTCACCTGAAACCATCACTGCTGCCGATGTAATCCGCATTGTCAGGAAATGGGAGGAGAGCGTTGTAAGTCTTGATGAGATGATCTACAGCGATGCACGCAAGGAGTTCTCTCTCTCCTTTAAGACCGGCTTCGGTGCCGACGGCAACATACAGGAGAAAGCGCTCGACTTTGAGTACGTACGTGGTGTTTTCGATAAAAATCCTTTTGTCATTGCCACACTCAAGCATATTGAAGTGAAAAAGGCACTGGGTAAGGAGCTGATTGATAGAATTAGCCATATTAGATGAGGAGATTTATTAATACGAAGAAAAAAAATGACTGACAAGACACTTGAACTGATCGCTAATTTTAGTCCACAGCTCATCAACATACCTGTCAACAAGTGCGAGTTGGAAGAGGTAATCGATACACTGATCAACCTCATGTTCCCTATCTGCAATTGCCCTGAGGATCTACATGTACAGGAGGGACTCAAAACTGCGGCGGACAAACTGCATGCCAACATCACCACGCTTCACAATCGACAATCAGCCGATGAGAAGACAGAAGCTTTTTTTGCACTTTACCCATCGTTACAAGAACGACTCTACAAGGATGCTGCCTGTTATCTGCAGTATGATCCTGCAGCGAAGAGCTTGGAGGAGGTAGTGATCACCTACCCCGGTTTCTATGCCCTCTGCGCGCACCGCATCGCACATGCGCTATATCAGCTTGGATTACCGCTTATCTCGCGCCTATTCTCTGAATATGCACATGCCAAGGTGGGCATTGACATCCACCCTGCAGCCCGTATCGGAAAGAATTTCTTCATGGATCACGGCACCGGTATCGTGATAGGGGAAACAGCAGAGATTGGTGACAACGTGAAGATCTACCAGGGTGTCACGCTTGGAGCGCTCTATGTTGAGAAAAAACTCTCCGATATGAAGCGTCACCCGACTGTAGAGGACAACGTAGTGATATATGCCAATGCCACCATCCTCGGGGGAGACACTGTGATTGGCCACGACTCGGTGATTGGAGGTGGATCCTGGCTCACCCAGAGTGTCATTCCCTATTCGCTGGTCTACAACTCGGTGGATGTGAAGATCCGCACCGTAAGAAATTTCGATGAACCAAACAACTTCGTCATCTGACCCATCAATACACCACCAAATCATCAAATCTAAGAAAAAACATGAAGTACAACAATATTCTGGAAAGCATCGGCAAAACGCCACATGTGAGACTTAAGAAACTCTTCCCCAATCACGAAGTATGGATCAAGCTGGAAAAGCAGAACCCTGCCGGAAGCATCAAAGACCGCATCGCTCTAGCGATGGTGGAAGATGCGGAGCGCAGAGGCATCATCCGCCCGGGAGACACCATCATCGAACCTACCTCCGGCAACACTGGCGTCGGACTCTCCTTTGTGGGAGCGGTAAAGGGATACCGTGTGATCATCGTGATGCCCGAATCGATGTCGGTAGAGCGGCGCCGGCTGGTAGCACTTTATGGTGCTGAGCTTGAGCTAACCCCGCGCGAGAAGGGGATGAAAGGAGCCATTGCCAGGGCAGAAGAGCTTCAACAGGAGATTCCCGGTTCCTGGATCCCCCAACAGTTTACCAACGAAGCCAATCCGCGTATTCATGCAGAGACTACCGCACAGGAGATCCTGGCTGATTTTCCAGAGGGCCTGGATTATCTGATCACCGGCATGGGTACCGGTGGACATATCACCGGTGTGGGTAGGGAGCTGAAGAAAGCATTTCCCTCGCTACAGGTGATCGGCGTTGAACCGTCCGATTCGCCCATCATCACTGAAGGGCGGTCGGGACCGCACGCTCTGCAAGGCATCGGTGCTGGATTTATACCTGACACACTCGACATCACGGTACTCGACAGTGTAATCATGATTGAGAAAGAGGAAGCATACAGATTTGCGCAGTTATTGGCACGTGAAGAAAGCATCCTGGGGGGTATCTCCACCGGTGCCTCGTTGGCAGCAGTAGCACGAAAAATTACCGAGTTGGAGGAACCAAAGCGAATTCTCACCTTCAACTATGACACCGGTGAGCGTTATCTTTCCATCGAGAAA
>JAAZLV010000048.1 GCA_012799155.1 Bacteroidales bacterium
CCGAACTCTTTCAGGAAATGAAGTAGCTCAGGTTCGATGTGAAGGCCCAGGTGCCCTAGAAAAATACCGAAGAAAAGGATCCAGGTGGTACCCAACGAGATTCCGAAGATCTTGATTTTACCCAGCAGAAGTCCCATGGCAATTACCAATGCCAAAATCAGGATCGAGTGGGCTATTCCCGATCCGCTAATGAGTTCAACAAACCATTCCATAGTGTCAATAACCTAAAATTGTGTTAGAAGATGCAAAGGTAATCCTTTTTTCACATCTTTACAAAAGTTGTGGCAACCCATCGATCCATATCCTTCAAATGGTCGAAAGAGAGTCCCAGCTCATTTGCCCGCGAACGGATGGCAGGCAGGTCATCGAGGTAAAAACCGCTCATGACAATGATTCCCCCCTGCTTCAACACTGCCTCATAGTGTGGCAGATCTTGCAAGAGGATGTTCCTATTGATGTTGGCAAAGATCACATCATACCGCTCTTCGCCCAACAGCTCAGCTCCTCCCTGCAGTACACGTATGGAAGTCATACCGTTCAACACCACATTCTCCATGGCATTGTTGTAGGCCCACTCTTCAATGTCGATGGCTGTCACGGGGGCAGCACCCTTCATCGCAGCCAGGATGGCCAATACTCCAGTGCCGCAGCCCATGTCGAGCACACACTTCCCACTCAGCTCCATTGCCAGGATCTCTTTCAATATCAGGAGTGTGGTCTGATGATGTCCGGTACCGAACGACATCTTCGGATCGATCAGGATGGGATAACGGTATGTTCCTTCGGGTTGATGAAACGAACTGTGAATGCAACACTCATCCCCTATCACAATGGGGTTGAAATAGTTCTTCTCCCACTCTTCATTCCAGTTCTTGTCTTCCATGGTCTGGACGGTATAGCTTATCTCCACCTCCAAAGGGAGGTCGGCAAGCACCTGATCCAGCTCCGACCGGCTGAAAAGTGGCTGGGGAACATAGGCTTCCAAAGCATCTTCCCCTCTCACAAATGATTCAAACCCTATTTCTGCCAGCATAGCAGATAGAATATCGGTGACCGTCTCACTGTAGGGATCGCATTTGAACAGAACCTGGTTGTATTGCATCGTAGTCTTTTTAGGGCTTAATTACTCCCACAAATGTACGACAATCTTTTGCTACCGGAAAATGTAAAAAAATTATATTTGCCATTCCAATATGTTTATTAGTGTTACAAATGATGTGAAATTTAACAGGAAGCTATGCGCAGGCTCCTTTTTTTGTTTACTTTTACCCACCAAATGAGCCGCAGTCATTTGGCGGAGCAGTCGTTCTTGCTTCTGTTAAGCCTGTCCGCCCATTGAGAACATTCATTAGAACATCACCTATGTATAAGATTATCATACTTCTTGTATCTATATTGATCACCTTGCCCAACCTGCTACATGGGCAACAAATTTCAGCACAGCAACTGGTAGAAGAGGGAGTGGCACTCCATGACCAGGGCGAATTCGATCAGGCCATGTCTAAATATCGTGAAGCATTGGCACTCGATCCCGGACTGACTATTGCTGTATATGAAATGTCGCTCACCTCTCTCGAAATGAAGGATTATGCTGGAGCCGAGAAGTACAGCAGTGAAGTGATCGCATCTGATGATAAAAAGCTGGGGCTCGGTGCCTATGCCGTCAAGAGTGAAGCACTCCTGGAAACCGATCGTGCCGTGGAGGCCATTGCCCTCCTGCAGGAGGGCCTGGAGAAGTATGGCGACGATTACCTACTCCACTTCAACCTGGCACTCAACTATTACAAGCAGGGTGAGAGCGAGAAGGCACTGATGCATGTCGGAAAGGCAATTGACTTCGACAAGAGCCACAGCGGAGCATTCTTACTCAACGCCTATCTGCTGAAAGACAATGGACTCTGGGTGCAGAGCATCCTCTCCTTCCAGATGTTTCTACTCCTGGAACCCGACAGCGAGCGTTCGAAGAACGCCTTCGAAGAGCTGTTGCAGACCATGTGCATCACAAAGAGCGAGGAACCTGTAGAACGCTCCTTCATTCAGCAGCAGATGATGCGCAACAGAACGGCAGTGAGCAGCAAGAACGAGGAGACGCCACCACTCACGCCCGAGAACAGTCTTGACCGGAGACTTGTTTATGGTGCAATCACCACAGCAATCGACTCGCTGCAGGGTGGTGAGAACGATACAGATCCATTCCTGGTGTTCACAACCGTGAACCGTGCAATCATGAAGGTCCTGGAGGCAGAGAGCTTAGGCCCCAAAGAGGGAGTCCTCTGGACCTACTTCATACCTTTCTTTACCCATATAGAACAATCGGACTACTTCGAAACCTATTGCCGTTACATCAGCGTCTCCTACTACCCCGAATCATTGCAGTGGTGGCAGGAAAACGAGGTGGCAGCAGAAAATTTCGTACGATGGTTTGAAAATGGTGATGCAAGCTGAGCAGGTAGCAAAAAAATATCTTACCTTTGCCCTGAATGCCATATCTATGGAAATGAACAATGAGGAAACCTTACTGGAAGCACTTCGGAATCCGCAAACCATGAGACAGGGGTTTGCCGGTGTGGTCGCTGCATATAGCGAACGACTCTACTGGCAGATACGAAAAATGGTGCTTTCGCACGACGATGCCAACGACATCCTCCAGGATGTGTTCGTGAAGGCATGGACGAACCTTGAGAACTTCCGGGGTGACGCCAAGCTCACCACCTGGCTCTATCGGATAGCCATCAACGAAAGCATCACCTTCCTGAATAAGAAACGGAACCAGAATAACATCTCGATTGATGAGGACGACTCTTTCCTGATCAACCAGCTGGAGAGTGACGATTATTTCGACGGTGACGAGGCAGCGCTGCAACTGCAGAAAGCGATCCTCACCCTGCCGGAAAAACAGCGTCTTGTATTTCAGATGAAATATTTCGATGAGATGAAATATGATGAGATGTCCGAAATCCTCGGCACCTCCGTGGGGGCACTGAAAGCATCTTATCACCATGCAGTTAAAAAAATTGAAAAGTTTTTAGGCGAAGAAGATTAAACCTTTTCCAGGGCGAAATGTCTATTCAACAGTAGGCCCAAAAAGGAAAGGCATCGAAAGTGCAAGAACATCAATAATATAGAAGTACAGTATGAAATCTCATTTCAACAAATTAGAAGAAATAGATCGCAAAAGAAATCCATTTAAAGTTCCAGACAACTATTTCGCCCGATTGAATGAAGAGATCATGAATCATCTCCCTGAAAAGGAGATCGTTCCACCACAAACGGTTTCTCTTTGGGAGAAGGTGAAACCCTGGGTTTATATGGCAGCGATGTTTGTCGGCCTGTACATCACCATTCAGTTTCTAACCAAACAGGCCGACAACGGCAATGTGGCATCCCGTCAGTCGGTGGTTCAGATTCAGGAAAGCTACTGGTCTACGGTGCAGGTCACCGAAGAGGAGTTCTACGAATATCTGGAGGAACAACTGGTGGAAGAGGGTTATTTTGATTACATGTATGATCAATATTATCTCAATTGATGATACTACTCACATATCATATCGCTATGAAAAGAAATATCATTTTGCTGATTTGTTTGATTCTGTTACCGCTGCAGGTGATGACCCTCACCGCACAGGAAAGGAAGATGAATATGGCAGATTATGAGAAACGAAAAAAGGAGTTTGTAGAGAAGGAAGCAGGGCTCAGCAAGGCGGAAGCCGACAAATATTTCCCACTTACAAACGAACTGACAAAAAAGAAGTTCGAACTGCACCGCATACACAGGGAGAAAGTGCAACGTATCAAGGACAACAGCAACATATCGGAAGCGGAATACAGAAAACTACTGGACGACGATGTGGAGCTGAAGATGAAAGAGGCAGCCCTTGACAAGGAGTATGCGCCCAGATTTGAGAAGGTGCTCAGCCCGGAGAAGCTCTATAGGGCACAGCAGGCCGAGCGACAGTTCATACAGAAGGAGGTCACCAACTTCAGGAGCAACAGTGGGAGAAGCCGTGGTAGATAAGGCCCCTAAACAGCAACAGTCACACCACAATACAAGCAACTGCGAGTCGTAAAAGGATGCAGCAGACAGTTCACAAAATAATACCGGTCTCAAGCCGGTATTTTTTTATGTAGAGCATGAGGCTCAAACCAGTATCTTTAATTGGTGTCATGCAACAAAAAGTGCAAATTTTAAATCTACCCTACAAGATATATGTATAAATTAAGCCTACATTTGTGTACGGTACGCAAAAATGATAATAACATCATCAGATTATGAGTTTTATTAAATCTAGCAGTCTTCTTTATCTTGTTCTAATACTTTTTACAGGATTAACCTCATGTGACGACACAGAAAAAATAGTTCTGGAGCCTAAGATCGATTCTTTTACGTTGCAACCTGAATTCAATAGTAGTTTAGATAAAGTTGTAGTGGGAGAAAAATATGGCATTGAAATCAAGTTAGTCGTTCCATACAAGGTTTCACTTAAAAACCTTGTTGTTTCCTTTCAATTTGTTGGCAACAAGGTTGAAGTAAATAATATAGAACAAATAAGCAATGTAACATCAAACGATTTCAGTCAACCTGTTAAATATAAGGTTTATGGAATTAATAGTGAACCACTGGAATATACGGTTACTATTACGAATGAACGACCTCGTCTGCCACAAGTTTACGTAGTTGTAGAAGATCATCAGGAGCACAGGGATGATGAAAAGGAAACATATAAGAATATAACTCTTAGAGTCCTGGATGCTGATAACTATTATACCAGTACTACAGATTTCAATGCTGTAGGTGAAATGAAGGGCAGAGGCAATTCAACCTGGTATGGTGTTCCTAAAAAACCTTTCAGAATAAAACTAGGAAAGAAAAGTTCTCTACTGGGCATGAGTACCGATAAAAACTGGGCTCTTCTTGCAAATTTTTATGATAAGACGCTGTTGCGTAATTTAACCGCTTTCGAGATATCAAAGATTGCTGAAATGTCATGGACTCCAAATTCCATAAGCGTTGATTACTATATGAATGGAACATACAGAGGAGTATATACACTTACTGAACATGTAAGTGTAACAGACGAAAGATTGAATATGGAGTTGGTTTCAGAAGACGATAACGCGGGAGATGCTTTAACCGGTGGTTATTTTCTGGAACTTGATTTTCATTTCGACGAACCATATAAATTTAAAACAAACAGGAAGGGGCTTCCTATCATGTTTAAAGATCCCGAAGAGCCAACAACAAATCAGTTCAACTATGTAAGGGACTTTTTTAATACTGCAGAAGAAATTCTTTATTCAGAAAGTTTTACTGATCCTGTTGAAGGCTATCGAAAATATATTGATGTTCCTTCATTTATAAACTATTATATCGTTCAGGAATTGGCGAAAAATGTGGATGGCAATTTACGTGGCAGCTGTTATATGGCAATAAGAAATAAGGGGAAAATAGAGTTCCCGCTTGTATGGGACTTCGATCTTGCTTTTGGAAATGCCGATTATATTACCTGGGAACAGGGTGCTACTTCCAGTGAATGGGATGGATGGTTTATAAAAACCCAATCACCTTGGTTTGATCGTTTATTCCAGGATCCTCAATTTGTAGGTGAGGTTAAAAGTCGATGGAATGAATTGAAACCTGAATTAGACAGGATTCCGGATTATATCGAAGCACATGCAAATCTATTGGATGATTCACAGAAAAGGAATTTCAGTCCCAAGCCAATTGGTGCTGGCTGGAGTATCACAGACAAACAATGGAATACAAGTAAAATCAGAGGTTCGTATGATAAAGAAGTGGAATATCTGATTTATTTTGTTGAAAAACGTCTGGAATGGCTGGATACAAATATAAACGCTTTGAAATAGTTGCAATTTACAATCACTGGGAGCCATAGAAAAAAAACACACAGTCCACGCATAAATGTGCGTATAACTGTGTGTAAATTGTGGAGCTGGAGGGAGTCGAACCCTCGTCCAAACGAGGAAGCAATCTGCTTTCTACATGCTTAGCTTCATTTGTGTTGTCGGGAAAGAGCGCGACTGAAGCCACCATACTCAATCCTTATCTTC
>JAAZLV010000323.1 GCA_012799155.1 Bacteroidales bacterium
CATCGAAAGTGATCCGGAAAAAGGAATATTTGCTGATAAAACCGAGGAGGGTGCCCACGGGGCAAATGGTATTGCACCATGTCCTGCCGTTCCACCAGGCAAGGATGCCGATCACCAACAGCATGGCAAGGGCGATCAGGGTGGAGGAGATGCCCAACAGATAGATGCTCACCCGGTAGAACGTGTAGTTGTTGAACGAGGTGAAGATGGTTGCTAGCAGGTTGTTCCCGGCAAGGTAGGCGGGACGGAAAATGTGGGTGACCATTCTTCCGTAAGCGCCGTAGGGATCCAAGAGCCCCGCGAGGAAGGAGAAGCCGAAGAGAAACGTGACAAGGGTTGCACCCAGCACGCTCCATCGAAGAACGGACTTGGCTTTGCTGTAGTGATACTTTTTCTTCCTGATAACCCGTTTGGAGAACCATGCCACGATATCCTGGTAGATACCCATGGGGCAGAGGGAGGAGCAATAGACTCTACCAAAGAGGAGTGTAAGGATCACCAGTCCGGCAAGTATCACCAGGTTGGCGGCCAGCAGTGCCGGGATAAATTGCAGTTCGGTAAGAAACTGCAGTTGATCGGGTAGGAACCCCCTGAAATCGAGGAAATAGAGGCTAATCAGGGAAAAGAGTATAAGGGAAGCGATGAGTCTTGTTTTTTTAAGCATAAGATAAGTGTATGACCGTTGATCATCATGATATGAGCGATTGGATCCGGTGGAGGGTACCGGATCGTATCGCAGGAGTTATAATAGTGTGAAAGATTCGCAACTGTCAGATGCGCACCCTGCGGATCTTCAGTTTGTCGAGATCCATTGTGCCCAAGCCAAGTTCCTGTGCCTTGGCCAGGTGTCCCACCTTCTCAAGGGGCATCTCGCGTGCCTGGTTGAAGAAGTTGGCTGCAGCCGTATCAACAGCTACGATGTCCTGTGAGAGAAAGAGCCCTTTGGAGAGCACCACGTCGGAGAGTGAGCGGCCACGGGGACCACTGGTTTTCATCAGCCTGTAGGCATCCACGACGTTGAGCACGGGCCGTTTGGCATAGGTGCATACATCGGCAATGCACTGTTGTAGGTCGTTGGCATGGAAGTAGCCCCTGTCCCATACAATGCCCATGTAGTTCTTCATCGAGATGGTGAGCTGTGCACCGCCATGATTCTTCAGTATCGGTACATTGATCCATTTGTCGCTGTCAACGATTGCCTGATGGATCTTGGCACTTTTGAGGCTTCTGCCCTTGGGGAGGGAGACCAATTTGTAGTAAGATTCCTGGTGGGCAGGAACAACCTTTGCACCTGCAGCTTTCGCGGCTGCTTCAATACCGCTGTTGCTATAGCACTTGCGCCAGTCGTCACAGGTGTGGTCGAACACTGTTACCTCTGCAGCTCCGGCATCGAAGCACTGTTTGATGATTTCCGTGATCAGCTTGGGGTTTGTGTTGGCTGCCATCTCCACAGGCTGGTCCCATCCGATGTTGGGTTTCACGCAGACTTTATCACCTTTGCTGATGAAGTTTTTCATTCCTCCCATCTCAGCAATCGCTTTTCGGAACATTGCATCCGGCTCGCCACCCATCACCGCAACCAGGTCGTATGCTGTGGCTTGTGCTGATGCGAACGATTGTGTCAGGATGCTCATGGCCTCTGTCTCTTTGACTGTAGTGAGCGCTGCTCCTGTGAGGGCTACCGCTCGTAAGAAATTGCGTCTGTCCATCTGTTTCTGTTTTGGTATGATTAGTTATATACTTTCTGTAAGGTCGATGGGTTTGGTTCACCGTCCTTTACAATGATTAAAAATGAAAATTGATGCCACCAAAAAGTGACCGGCCCGGCATCGGGTAGCCGTCGTTGATTTCATATTGCTCATCCAGTAGGTTCTCTCCTTTCAGGAAGAGATGTATACCTTCGTAGAGACGAAATTGTGCCCTTGCATTCCAAAGCAGGAAATCCTCTTTCGGGGCTGTCGGGTTGAGCGTGGTATGGAGACCTGAAACAGCCATTAATCCTGAAGAGAGGCTCCACCTACCCTTTGTGAAGGTGCCGCCGGCATACAACTTGTGTTTCGGGGCAGCAAGGATGGGGTATGCCATATCCAGATAGCTGTAATTGGCTGAGAACTGCAGATCAGTCGTAGCTTGCCAGGATATATCGGTTTCCACCCCCCTGTTTTCCACCTCACCACTGTTGCTCCATTTACCGATTCCAGGTTCCACCTGCTGGATCATGTTGTCTCCCTTGATCCAGAAGAGGTTCAGACCGAAACGGAGGCGGTAGTGCGGAATCATCTGGAGCAGCGACAGCTCGTAGTTCATCAGTCGTTCAGGTTGCAAGTCGGGATTCTGCGGCGGGAACATGTACATCTCACGGATGGTGGGGTTGCGAAACCCTTTGCTCATGATCGCCTTCAATACGGTGGTAGTGGAAGGGGTATAGGTGAGCCCCAACTGCGGGATCCATTCCGAGCCGTTTTTCTTGTGGTGGTCCAACCTGATGCCTGCATTCAGCGTGACTCTGTTTTCAATAAGGAACTGTCGCAGGTTGAGGTAGCCGGCGGTGGAATGAAGTTGTACATCGGCCAGGGTGACGTTGTCCGACTCCTCCGGGAAACGATTCCACGCTTTTCCCCCAAAGCGAAAATGATCGAAGCCGGCTGTGATTCTATTGCCCGGGAAGAAGGCATAGGACTGATAAATAGAGATACCCGCCATAAAGTCATCTGAACGGAAACGATGTTCGAGCGGTATATATGATGCGCTTGCCGGTACCCCGTCGTTGATCTCATGCGATCCGAAGTTGTAAAAGAGCTTCACCGCCCCGGAAGTGTTGGTATAGTTGTTCTCAATCACCGCTGACCCCGCTCCCCGGGTGATATCGGCATCGTTATCAAGGATTGGGTTGTACTCCTTCCCGGGATTGGAGGAGTTGCTCCGGGAGAGATTCAGGTCAACCGAACTGTTCCAGTGCGGTGAGAGTTCGTAACCTACCCTGGCATAGCCGTTCAGCTGTTCATAATCCAAGTCAGGCCTGTGACCGTCGGAACGGTTGTAACCAATACCGGCGTTGCCGTGCATCTTTTGCCGTCTCCATCCGGAGGAGGCGTTGGCCGAGAAGCTATTGAAGCTTCCGTACATCAGTTGAGCATTGTTACGAAAGCCCTCTTCACGCTCTTTTTTGGTGATGATGTTGATCACCCCTCCCATTGCGTTGGAACCGTAGAGCATGGAGGCGGGTCCTCTTACCACCTCCACCCGCTCGGCCATCATCGATTGGTAGCTGTCGGCGAGTGGGTGTCCCATGAGGCCCATGTACTGGGGGTGCCCGTCAATCAGCACCAGCACGCCTGCAGTGGGTGCACCACCGATGCCGCGTATGCTCATGCCTCCAGCCGCTCCGTTTGCTACACCATAACCCATCACACCTCGTTGGGTGATAAAGAGTCCCGGCACCTGCTCGGTAAGCAGTGGTAACAGGGAAGGTTCAATACGTTCCTCAATCTTTTTGTTCCCGATAACCGATACCGTCATGGGCAGTGTTCGCAGGGTGATGCCGGGCATGGAGCCGGTTACGATCAGCTCATCCAACCGCACGGTGTCAACAACGGCGGGTGTTGTGTCGTGAGCCGTAACAAGTGCAACTGAGAGATATAGGGTGCCGATTATCAGGAACAGTTTTCTCATTGGATCCAGGGAAATTTGAAGCATTCTTCGTCGTAAAGTGCGTAGTCGGCTTTGCCGTTCACGGCAAAGGTTTTGATCTCCCGGGCATCATACAGCAGGTCGATGGCAAAGTTTACGGTTGCCCCTGTTTTGATGCGATCTTCAACCAGCAGGATGGTTTTTCCCTTGATGTCGAAATCGATGGGAGAAACAAGCTGCGGCCGCTCGAATAGTGGCTTTTGGGAAGGATCACGCAGGTTGATGCGTAGCAGTTCCATTCGCAGGTTGAGCCGTTGGTTGAGGATGGCTGCGGGAATGATGCCACCGTTTGCGATGGCAACAATCATATCGAACTGCTCCTGAAAGGTGATTTCACGAAATCGTTGCATCACCGTTTCGAATGTTTTTAACTCACTCATCTCCCCTACACTTTACTGACTGCTTTCAGCAGGAAGTATCCTCCAACAAGCTGGATCAGCATTCCAGGCAGTCCAATGCGGAAATCCTGCAGGGCCGTATAGAGGCTTCCGCTCATGGCCCATTCAAGACCTGTGCCGATTACCTGATAGGCCAGAATGGTCA
>JAAZLV010000049.1 GCA_012799155.1 Bacteroidales bacterium
GAGGTGGTGAAGACGGCTGCCGACTACTCAATGACGGGCCTCTCCCTCTTTGGTGGTCAATATGTGAACAACGTCTATCAGGGTGTCACCGGCTATATCGAAGGGGGACCACGGGGCGCCTTCCTCAACGTGGCAGGGGCATACAATACCGCCACCGGCATCGCGGTGGACGGATTCAAGGGGTTTGAAGAGGCAGTGAACAAGGGAGGCAGCATCACCGAAGGGTTGCAGGGAGCAGCCTGGGAGGCGTCAATAGGATATATCAGGGATAAAGCCATCGCATTCGGTGCCGGCAAGATCTCTACAAAATTTGCCCGACCAAATGGCGAGCTGGCCACCCTGGATGGACCCAACGCACCCAAAGCGGCTCAGGGTGATGCCACCACCACTGCCAGAAAAAAAGCAGTTGCTGCAAAAGATATAGACGATTTCAATCGCCCGCTTACGACTGAAGAGATTGCGGTTTACAGAGAACAGGTGTCGGATGGCCGCATCAAGGTGAATTCATACCGGAAGACTTTTGAGAAGCTGGAACAGGCGCGAAAAGCAGGTGCTCCCGTGCAGGATATCCGGCAGATCCTTGCCGAGCTCGACGACCGTTCTGCAAAGATACACAGTTCCCCACAGGCCAAGATGATCATGAAAACCCTGCAGAAGGATCCATCCAACTTGGAGATGATCAAACGCTACAGCAACTCCATGGACCGTGTGCACCAGAAGGTGGAGAATCGGTTCCAGGATGAGATGGCTGCCGCCGGCTGGAGCAGGGAGGAGCTTGAACCTATTCGAAACAGGCCCGATCCTGCAGAGTTGCAGCGGGCACGTGAAAAACAGGCCCGGGGAGAAATGGTGCAGGCTGAGGATCTGTTGGGCACCAAAACGGTCAACATGGACTACGACATTGGCATAAAAGTGAAGACCGGAGCCGACGGCAGACCTATTTCACCGATGAAAAACGGTGAACCCACCTCTGTGGTGGCATGGCATGCTGAGGCACAGGAGGCGTGGGAGAGAGCCTATCGTGCCGAAACGGGACAGAGTCCCACTCATTCATGGGAGAACATCACCCACGCAAAGCTTGGTGATGCCTACCGCGACCTAAGTGTGTTGCAGAAGAATGGCATTCTCCATGCAAACAAGGCATGGGCGGGACAGACAGCCGATGTGACCTACTTCAAAGCGACCCACCTGAGAGGCGAGGTAGAGTTCCAACGGGTGGAGAAGTATGTGGAGATTGCCCGTGGCACGGCCAAGGACTACCGTACCAAGATGAACCCCCTACTGGATAGCAAGAAACCACAGACTGGTACCGCTTCACACGAAGCTTGGCAGAAGCACAAGGAGTATTGGGAAAAAGTGTACTCGGTGATGGACAGGATGGGCAGTGGACGTACCGACCCCATGTCTGCAGACAGGGAAATACGGGAGCTCACCGGCGGCAAGAGTCTGATGGAGGTGACTTTCGACCTGCGCAACTTCATGGAGTCGCTGATGATCCTATAGAAGAGGCTTTAATTGTCGTGTTCGTGCTCGATTCCCTCTTCACGGGTTTCGTGCACGGTGCCGTGCGGATGCTCCACAGGTGTGTAAATTGAATATAGTTTCAACGGTTCATCGGAATCGTTGAGCAGGTTGTGCCACTTACCGGCCGGGATGAAGATGGCAAAATCATCCTCCACCCGCTCCTGGAAATCAAGGTTCTCCTCACTGTCTCCCATCATCACGATGCCGCTTCCCTGTTCCACTCGGAGGAACTGATCGGTTGTAGTGTGAAGCTCCAGGCCGATATCCTCTCCCGGCTGCAGGGTCATCACCGTCATCTGCATCAGGCTGCCGGTCCATACAGCAGTACGGAAGGTCTCATTCTGCAGGGTGTACTGCTCGATGTCAATCACCAGAGGATCAGGGCCAAAATCTTTGAACTCCACTGCCTCCACGCTCTCAACAACCTCCTCTGCCGGCTGTCGCTCCTCGCTTTGGGGCTGTACACAGGATGCAGACATCAGCATTGATGCCAAACCTAGAAATAACAATTTTCTTTTCATGACTTATTAATTGAAGGTTGAAAAACTATTTTGCTGATAAACAAAAATATAAAACTTTTTCACAACCCACAAACAGATCAACAGAAAAAACTGCAATATAAGATTCACACTCAGTTGCATTGCACTGAGCGGTACCAGCCGGCTATTGCCTCCATCTCCTCCTGCTGCACATCTTCCAGGAAGGCGATCATAGATACATTGAGTCGATTGCACCCTGCAAAGATTGGTTATTCACAATAAAAAAAACAGGGGAGACCCTGTTTTTTTTATATGCTAAACAAATTACGTGACATTGAACCGACGTTCTCTTCCTTGATGCAAATGCAAGCGGCAGATCAGATGAACCGTTTGTCGATAAACTTTGAGTTGAGCAGTCGCGCCACTGCCATATAGTTGGTGCGGAAGCGGATACGGTCACCCACGTGGTATTTCTTTTTCCCTTCAACATTGCGGTTCTTACCGATGTCGACCACCATCATATCGGAAGTGATTCCCACAAAACGGACCTCCTTGTCGAGCGCTACAAGGTCATCCTTGTCCACATCGAGGATTCCCACGTCGAGGATCGCCTTCACGGTGGTCTCACTGGCGTCGTGATCATCGAAATCGGCGGTATGGCCGATGTTGGCATCACTCAGCACCCCCTCCGGCACAATCTTCTTCTCCTCCAGTTCAATGATGTTGGCCTCAAAGGCGAAGGTGTCGGTATGCAGGTTCAGGAACTGCTCGTTGTAGAGGGGGCTCACCCCGAAGAAAGCAGCCTCCCCCACCCTGAAGTGATTGATATCCTTCGGTATGGCACCCTTTTCGATCAGCGGTAACGTAATGGAGGAACCACCGGAGATATACTTCAACTTCTTGTTGAATTTCACCGAGATCAACTCCTTGTAGA
>JAAZLV010000324.1 GCA_012799155.1 Bacteroidales bacterium
TGCTTTCGTTCAGAGATATCGCTGTAAACGGCCACTACCCCATACTCCTCCAGGGGAATGGGTGCCGCCGTCACATTGATCCAGGTGATGCGCTCGTCCTGCTTCAGGATCCCCATCTCCACGTTCTCCACCTTCCTTATTTCGGTGATGGCCCTGACGTTGGCAAACTCTTCGACCGGCATAGGGGTTCCGTCGGTGCGGACTACCTGCCATTCACCTCCGTCAATATGCCGTTTCCTTTGTTCCTCCTCCGATATACCCAGCAACTCCTCTGCGACGGCATTGGTCTCGATGATTCTCCCGTTGTTGTCTGAGACGGTAATCCCTATGGGGAAGTTGTCGAAAAGGGTTTTGTATTTGGTTAGAGCGACACGAGCTTCCTTTTCATCTGTTTTTCTGGTTGTAATGTCTTCTGTTACAAGAATAATTCCTCCTACTTCCTTTTCTGCATTGAACCAAGGTATTACCTCCCATTTCAGGTATTGTATCGAACCATCCTCCCTCACAAACTTGTCATCATCATTCTTCAGTGACTCACCGTTCAGTCCCCTATGGTGAATCTTCTTCCATTCTTCCGGTATATCAGGAACCACATCATAGTGCACCGCACCGATAATCTCTTTCATTGAGACTTTGTTGTCCTCCAGCCACCGTTTGCTAGCGGCGATGTATCTCATCTCGCGGTCGAACATGGCCAACGCTGCCGGGGCGTGCTCGATGAAGAGTCTCAGTTTCTCTTCGCTTTCCTGCAGCCGCCGAAAGCTTTTTTGCTGTGCTGTGATGTCGCTGACCGAGATGATCGCGTAGCTCTGCTCCTCACCCGTGTATCTGACCGGTCCCCCGCTCACCTGGATGTAGAGTGAGATGTTCTTGTCCCTATTGTGATTAATCTTCAATTGTTCCTGGAAGACCTTTTCACCTTTCAATATCTTTGTGAAGGGCCACTGCTCGGGGGGGAGGAGCTGCCCGTTCAGGTCGAAGGCTTTAAAATCACTGCTCATCTTGTCAAACGTCCACTCCACGATGTCGCCAAACAGGGGTTTGAAGATGCGATCGAATCCATGATTGGTGTACAACACCTTGCCTGTATTGTCCACTACCAGGATGGCATCGTTCAGATTGTCGAGGGTGGTCAACAGAAATTCAAGATGGGTGTTGGGGTCAATGTCCATATTGTGGTGGAGCTTTGAGTTGTGAAAAAAAACGATACCTCGGAAACGAAGTTTTGATTTAATGTTTAAAATCAGAAGCCTAAATATAATACATTTTTATTAAATGTCCGTTTTTTTAAACCAATATTTTTTTCGGGTGGTTATCAATCTGTTTTCATCATCCCAATTGCTTGTGATACAGGCAATGTATGAATGGGGAATTCGCGGGTTCTTGATTGATATCCCTTCATTATCCCCTCATACTTTTATGAGGGGATAATGAGGATATACAAGTCTATTTCTATCCAATCTATTCATGAGATTACTATATAAGTAAAATAAAAGCAGGGCAATAGAGGTTGCAACTGCCGTGGTTTCTTTCACTGAATCAGTCCCTACTGTCATAGATGCAGTGAAACAGGCGGTGCATGTAGATGTCGTCGAGACCGAAAAAGAGACGGCCGGCGATATGCCGCCCGGGAGTGATCAGTTCTTCTCCATAGGCGTTGTTGATCGATTTCGCCACCAGCTCCGAGCAGTAGAGTTTGTCATCACTCGTTAGTTCGAAGTCGAGGTCGAAAGGGATCTTGCTCTCGTAGAAGATAGAGGCTTGTCGCACGATCTCCACCTTGATTGAATCGGGTGCATTGATTGTATAAATCGCCCACTCCTTGGAGTGGTTGATGAACGATTCCAGGAGCTCATCCCTCACGATGCCTTTGCCCGTGAGTTCGTTCGCTTCAATGTGATAAACCTTGTAGTGCTCACCGACGCGATGGATGATGCCTGAATGTGAAAAGCGCTTTTCTTCGGAGGATACCCTGCGGAAGATGTTGGAAAAGTAGCCATCACCCAACCGGACAATTAGGTAGGCGTTGTCATTCAGTTCAACCGGCAACACCTGCTGTTCAGGCATAGAATCCTTACCCGTGCAACTTGCAGTTGCCAGTAAGATAAAGAAGAAAAAAATGAAAACGGTTTCCTTACTTTTCGGCATCGGTATGAACCAGCCACTCTCCATCGATCTTAACCAGTTCTACAGCATCTTCCTTGCCATCCTGGTCAGCGAAATAGACCCAGGCATTGTTGTCGACCACCGAATCCCTGAGGAAGGTAAATTCAAAATCGGGATTCACCTCTAGCCCGCCAAAGGCACTTGCCAAATCAAGCATCTGTCCTGTTGCTTCGGTGGCGTACTTCTTCGCTTCATCCACCTTACCCTTTGCCAGGTTGTCCAGGAATGCCTCTGCTGTTTTCTTGGGACCGGATGAGGAGCATGAGAACAATAAACCCAATGCCAAAATCAATAGAAAATTCTTTTTCATGACGTTTTGAAATTAATTGTGAATAAATAAGGAGTAGTAAGAAATGTGTTTATGGTATGTGATATTCAATCCAAATTTAACTCTTTGTAGAGCGACTTTCCATTCATTGTCAATGCATCAGGTTGCAAATATAACATATTTTTAACAAAAATGCCATATTTTGTATTTTTTCTGGATGCCTGTTGCCTGATGATAGTTCAATTTCAATCTTTACCCCGGTCAATTTCCTCAGTGGATGATCTCCACATCCAACTGCCTTCCCTCCTCCGCTGCCTTTTTATCCAGTGCCGTCCCTATTGCCAGGCCAATGGGGATTCCTATGGGCAGTCCTATGCCGATGAATGCCATGTTGCCGAGGCCGGCTCCGAAGGCAACACCAAGGGGTACTCCGAATGCAGCTATCCCCAGGGCCATCCAGATATTGCGAAAGTGATTCTTGGGTACCAGTTTCAGTTTTTTCTCAGTCAGACTCAGAATGTCAGCCTGCGTTTTGCGGAGCTGTTTGAGGTATTCTTTTTCAGAACCCAGCGTCGGATCTATCAAGTCAATGTTGGTATTGATGGATTGCACCACCTCATCTGGGAGCTCCCTTTTTCGCAATTCCGATAACAGCTTCTCGAACTGCACATGCAAATCTATTAGTTTTTTGTCGCTATCGATTCCGTCTCGCTTTTTCAATGCATTGATTTCCATTTCTTCAATCTGGTTTGTTGTTGTTCCTCTGTTGTTAGGACTCTGCTTCGGAGAGCAGATCCTGCACGTTGAGGGCCCTCGTGAACATGTTGAGTGAACCGTCGGCTTCCACCGGCCATTCATCCTTAGGTTTGTCCCAGTAGAGCTCCACGCCGTTGCCGTCGGGGTCGTTCATGTAGATTGCTTCCGACACACCATGGTCGCTCGCTCCGGTGAGGGGGTATCCTGCTTCCAGCAGCCGTTTCAGGATCAGTGCCAGGTCGCGTCGTGTGGGATAGGCGATGGCGGTGTGATAGAGACCCACCCCCTCCAGTGGTGCCTCGGGCATCCCCTCGCTGTGCCAGGTATTGAGCCCGATATGGTGGTGGTAGCCACCAGCGGAGAGGAAGGCGGCTTGCTTTCCGTACATCATGGTGACCTCGAAGCCGAGTAGGTCGTGGTAGAAGGAGAGGGCGCGTTCCAGGTCTGACACCTTCAGGTGGATGTGACCGATGCGCACTTGCGGGGGGATTGCATATTGATTCATAGACTTAAAACAGTTACTTCGTGCATAATGTTTTCCATCTCATGCTGATTGTCTCAGATTCGCTTGCGGTGTTTCAGGAAGTAGGCCTGGATGAAATTGCGATAGTCGTATTCGTTCGTGGCGATCACCCTTTCCAGGTAGAATTGCCCGATGGAGGGTCGCTTCTTGAGGTGATGCATGAACCGCTTCAGGATGAATGATCGATAGAGGATCTTCTGCAACCGAAAGGCGGCAGCGATGTTTTTTCGCAATGGCTTCACCCGCATTGCATAATGGTGTGCCGCGCTCTTGTCCCCTTTGCTGATTGCAGCATCGATTGCCTCACCGGCATACAATCCGCTAAGCAGGGCGAGGTAGATCCCCTCTCCAGTGATGGGATCAGCAAATCCTGCAGCATCACCGACGACAAGCGCGTTGTCAGGCAACGACGACTGATCGGGAAGTTTGCCAGAAGGGATGGGTGCCCCTTTCCGGTTCTCCGGCTCGATGCCCAGCTGTGCGAAGAAATCATCTGCCTGTTGCAGGATGCTCTTGTCTGAGTTTGATCCTCCCACTCCCAGGCAGTCATATTCTGCTTTCGGGAACTGCCAGCCATAACCATGCCCCGAAACGCCGAAGAAGATCTTCATATCATGCTCCCTTTGGGAGTCGAGTGTGAGGGCACCTTCTATACAGTAATAGTTGTGAGCCTTCACGCCTCTCTTTTTCAACAGGAGGCTGTTGCAGCCATCCGCACCCACCAGAAATCGGTATAAGAGGGTCTCATCTCCGACCTGAATGCTTCGGGATGTAAAATCTATATCCGACGGCTTGATGCGTTGGTTCTCCAATATCACTCCTCCCATGCGACGATACTCACCGACGAGGGCATGGTCGAAGAGGCTGCGCTCCGTCAGGTAGCAGGGGTGCTGCATGGTGAATGAGGCCACTTTCTCGTTTCTCAGGAAAAAATGGACATTCTTGGTCTCTTTCACTACGAATTGGGCCGGCTCAAGCGTTGGGCACTGTTCGTGCAACAGCTCCATGGTTTTGACAGTCAGCAGTCCTCCACACAGCTTCTCGCGTGGAAAGGCGGACTTGTCGATGATGCAGGTTTTGTATCCTCTCTTTTGAAGGGTGATTCCTGTCATGGAACCTGCCGGTCCGCCTCCGATGATAATTGCGTCGTACTGTTTCATCAGTTTGCCGGTGTGAAAAA
>JAAZLV010000325.1 GCA_012799155.1 Bacteroidales bacterium
CTGATCAACTTCATCTTTATCATGTTCTCATATACCCTTGTATACCTTGTAGAACAGTCGTTTGGATTCATCTCCGGCGTTTCACTTGTGGAACTGTCCAACATCAACAAACCGCTACTGAAAGAGCTCTCGGAAAAGGCACCGGGCACTTTCCAACACTCGATGCAGGTATCCAACCTCGCGATGGCAGCAGCTTCAAAGTTAGGAGCCAATGCTTCACTTATTCGCACAGGCGCGCTTTATCATGATATCGGTAAAATGGTGAATCCTGCATTCTTCACCGAGAACCAGACCCCAGGCATGAATCCACATGCGGGACTGCCATTTGAGGAGAGCGCACGCATCATCATCAATCATGTGAAGGATGGGGTGAGGATCGCTCAAAAAAACAATATCCCCAAACAGATAATCGACTTTATCGAAACGCATCACGGCACAAGCATGCCTAAATTCTTCTACATTTCATGGAAGAATGCCAACCCCGGCAAAGAGGTGAAGGAATCCGATTTCCGCTACCCGGGTCCCAACCCTTTCACCCGTGAAGAAGCAATCATGATGATGGCAGACTCAGTGGAGGCCTCCTCCCGTAGCCTACCTGAATATACAGAGGAATCGATCCGTACATTGGTAGATAAGATTATCGATGCTCAGCTTTATGAAGGTTATTTTAAGATGGCACCCATCACCTTCCGTGACATCCAGACAGTGAAAGATGTTTTCGTTGAAAAGCTGCAGACCATCTATCACTCGCGTATAGCTTACCCTGAACTTAATAGAAACGAAAAAAAACAGCTGCGTGATCAAGATCACACAGCCGATAATAAGATAAGTCAGGAGGAATCCTAACAACCTGTTAATGGAGGATGTATCACTCCCACTCGATCGTTGCGGGTGGTTTGGAAGAGATATCGTAGACCACTCGGTTTACTCCTTTCACCCGATTGATGATCTCATTCGAAACCTTTGCCAGAAAAGAATAGGGTAAATGTGCCCAATCGGCTGTCATCGCATCGGTCGAAGTGACTGCCCTCAATGCGATTGTATTCTCATAAGTTCGCTCATCGCCCATCACACCTACCGATTGTACTGGTAACAAAATCGCTCCCGCCTGCCACACCTGGTCATACAATCCGGCACTCCTAAGATTGGAGATGAAAATATCATCTGCCTCCTGTGCCATCCGCACCTTGTCCGGGGTAATCTCCCCCAGGATACGAATACCCAATCCCGGACCAGGAAATGGATGACGGTGAATCAGATGGGGCTGCATTCCCAGTTCCAGACCAATACGGCGCACCTCATCCTTGAAGAGCAACTTCAATGGTTCACAAAGCTTTAGGTTCATCTTCTCCGGCAATCCACCCACATTGTGGTGACTTTTGATCGTGACACCGGTAATAGAGAGTGACTCAATAATATCGGGATAGATGGTACCCTGTGCCAGCCATTTGATATCCTGCAGCTTGTGCGCTTCCCGATCGAACGTATCAATAAAACCCTTGCCGATGATTTTACGCTTCTGTTCCGGATCGGTCACACCCGATAACTCCTTGTAGAAATGCTGCTTCGCATCCACGCCAATCACGTTCAGGCCTAAATGTTCATAGTTTTCCAATACCGTCTCAAATTCATTCTTGCGCAGTAAACCATGGTCTACGAAGATACAGGTGAGGTTGCGACCGATGGCTTTGTTTAGCAATACTGCTGTCACCGAAGAGTCGACCCCTCCTGAGAGCGCCAGGATTACCTTGTCGTCACCCAACTGCTCACGTAACTCCTCTACAGTAGACTCAATGAAGGAGGCAGGCGTCCAGTCCTTCTTCATCCCACAAATGGAGAGGAAATTGTCCAGTATCTTCGTGCCCTCCTCCGTATGGAATACTTCGGGATGAAACTGCAC
>JAAZLV010000326.1 GCA_012799155.1 Bacteroidales bacterium
TTGCTGCCGCAGTCACATGATCAAACACATCGGAAGTGATATCCTCATATCTTTCCCACATGGTGGTGGCGGTAAAGAAGTAGAGTTCCAGGGGCAACCCCTTGGAGGTGGGTTGCAATTGCCTTACCAGCAGAAGCATCTCCTTGTGCACATCAGGGTGAAGTGACAACCAGTTCTTGATGTATTCCCGAAAAAGTCCCATGTTGGTAAGGTTCCGGCCGTTAAGCGCGAGCGACTTGTCAGCACCGACGGATTGGTTGTACGTTTCGATCTCCTGGCCCCTCGCGATGATATATTGACTTATAGCCTGTACCTTCAACAACTCCTTCACCTCCTCATCGCTGAGAAATCGTATCGAAGATTGTTTCACATAGATACTTCGTTTCACCCGCCGGCCACCGGTTTCAACCATCCCCCGCCAGTTCTGGAACGAGTCGGACACTAGCGAATAGGGCGGTATGGTGGTGATTGTCTTGTCGAAGTTGCGGATCTTGACGGTGGTGAGCGTAATCTGGATCACATCACCGTCTGCTCCATATTTGGGCATGGTGATCCAGTCGCCAATGCGTACCATGTCATTGGTCGACACCTGCATGCTGGCCACGAAACCGAGGATGGTATCCTTGAAAATCAGCATCAGGATGGCCGAAGCGGCACCCAGCCCTCCGAGGATCACCCCGGGCTTTTGTCCTGTGAGGATGGAAAAGAGGACAATGAAACCTATTGCGTATAAGATGATTTTCACCACCTGTACGTAGCTGTCCAGTGGTTTGTCGGCCAAGCTGGGGCGACTGCGCAGCGTATCGGAGAAAGCATTCACGATTGACGAGATGAGCCATATCACGTAGAAGATGAGAAAGATATCAACCAACTTGTCGACCATCACAATGGTGCGTGGGAAGTGATCGAAGATGATGGGTATGGATCCTTTCACCAAACTGAAGGGGATGATCATTGCCAGGTAATGGGGAAAACGTCGCTCGGAGAGATGCCGCAGGAATTCGATACCGGTCAGCCTTGATACGCGGTTCAGGACAGCATTCAGGATGCGACGTGTGAGGTATTGTACCATGAACACTAACAGCACCAATACAGAAAGTAAAAGCAGCAGGTTGAAATATTTCACCCAGTTCTCAGGGATACCGGAATCTGTCAGCAGTTGTATGCTCCATTCACTGATGGCGTTGGTAGAGCGGGAGATTTGTTCAATCTTTTCTTCGTCCATTTTTATGCAATTGATTTTATTTTACTAAAAGACAAATATACACATTTATGACCACGTCTCAAAACTTCCATTTTTTTGATGAGAAACCGGGGCCGTTTCCGGGAATCATTGTATATTTGTAGACAACAGCAGGCAACGACCCTGTATGTCGGAGTCTGCGGTATCAGGATGCACTTCTCTACCGCAGCTCTATGAAATTATCCGTCGAAAATCGAATTATCAACACTATAAAAAAAAAGTTATATTTATGGGAAAAGTACTGATCATTGGCGCTGGTGGCGTCGGTACGGTGGTAGCCAACAAGGTCGCACAAAACAGCGACATCTTCACCGGTATCATGCTAGCCAGCCGTACCAAAAGCAAGTGTGACGCCATCGCTGAAGATGTGAAACGGCGTACCGGCGTCACCATTGAAACTGCCAGGGTAGATGCCGACAACGTGCCAGAGCTGGTATCGCTGATGAATGATTTCAAACCTGAGCTGGTGATCAATGTTGCACTCCCCTACCAGGACCTGACAATCATGGATGCCTGCCTCGAAGCGGGAGTACATTACCTCGACACCGCCAACTACGAGCCGAAGGATGAAGCCAAGTTTGAATACAAATGGCAGTGGGCCTACCGGGAGAAGTTCGAGAAAGCAGGACTCACCGCCATCCTGGGCTGTGGTTTCGACCCGGGAGTGACCAGCATCTTCACCGCCTATGCCGCCAAGCATCACTTCGATGAGATCCACTACCTCGACATCGTGGACTGTAATGCGGGTGACCATGGAAAGGCGTTCGCCACCAACTTCAACCCCGAGATCAACATCCGCGAGGTGACACAGAAGGGAAA